>JAFZQR010000100.1 GCA_017620295.1 Bacteroidaceae bacterium | reverse complement strand
TGCAGATTTTTCTTTTCTCCGAAGGAGCAGAGCGGACTCTGTGACTGAGGATAAAAGGAAAAGATGCGCCAAAGAGCGAACAAAGACATGAAAGCACCTACATTGCTGGATATTATAAAATAATTTTGAACACCTACTTATATGATGAAGGTTTCTCTACTTAGTATTCTTAGAAGCACACAGCTACTAATCCACGGTTTGCCAATGCTGTGTGTGCTTTTGCTATGCATTACCAAACCTTTGTCTGCACAGGAGTATCACGGAACATCTGGACTTCTGCATACCCCAAGTGCTGAGATGCGCCCAGTTGGAACATTCAGCGGTGGAGCGGCATTCCTTGACAGCGAGGTCATGCCACACATGGTAGGTTGGAATCGTAATCGTCCATTCAATGCACCAGCCTATACCTTGGGAGTTACTCTATTCAGCTGGCTAGAGATGTCATATACAGGTGTGCTAGGCAAAATTCGCCAAGACGATGGCACGTATAAGTACACCAATGAGGACAGGCATTTCAACGTTAAGGCACGTCTTCTTAAAGAAGGTAAGTGGTGGCCTGCTATTGCTTTAGGTATTGATGATTTTGGACACGACTTCTCCTTTGGTATCAAAGATGACAAGTCGTGGACCGGCAACAATAACTTTGAATGCCATTATGCAGTGGCAAGCAAGCATGTCAGCTTCAACTGGCTTACGCTAGGTGCACATCTTGCTTTTCGCACCTATCCTGAGAAGCACAATGGTGATCGTAAAGGCTGGGCAGGCGGCATCACCCTAGCTCCAACTGCTCTACCCCACTCCCGCCTGATAGCAGAATGGGACGGCAAGGGAGTGAACGTTGGCGGAGATATTCTCTTGTGGCGCCACCTGTTCCTTCAAGCCGCATTGGTTCACGGCAAAGGTCTGATGGCTGTCGCAGCCTATCAATATACCATTCCTTTCTGACCGTTACCAAACCTTTCCACACCTATCAATCCCAATACCGAGTTCATGAACAAGAGTGCAAAGCACTTTGCTACAGGTTGTATCTGTATCCTGTCGTATGTTATCACCTTTACGAGTTGTGGAGAAACAAGTCAGGAATTCATTCCTGAAGCACCCGACTATGCCGACTCCACAATGTGGTATGTTGCGGAAAACGACAGCAATGGCACAGGAGCAGACGTGTTCTACATTGTCTCTACATGGGAATTCGACTGGACAACTGCAGACGGACGCAATTGTCGCTATGCCGACGTGTGGAACAAGAAGCATCGTCACGACATGTCCATCGAACAAAGTGGCGTGGCAAAGTATATGGCAGATGGCAATAACTTCTACGCACCATATTATCGACATATCACTCTCAACACTTGGGCTACACAGGACGAAGATAGTATCAATCACGGTTTGAAGCTTGCTATGGGTGATGTCAAAGAAGCTTTCGACTATTTCATTGCCCATCGCAACAACTCCCGTCCTTTGGTTATAGCAGGCTTCAGTCAAGGTGGCTGCGCTGTTGTAGAGCTTCTCAAGCACATGGACGACAGCACATACAACAAGTTGGCGGCTGCCTATGTGCTGGGTTACAAAGTAACACCCTCAGACACAATCAACTGCAATCACATCATCGCTGCTAAGGACTCGGCAGATATTGGTGTAACCATCTGCTACAACTCCGTTAAGGACGTGCGTTACATCCAACCGGAGGTTTCACAGAACAATTTTTTCTGCATCAATCCCGTCAACTGGTGTACCGATGATACACCAGCCACAATTCATGACACCATCACTGTAACACTCTCACCAGAGCATAAGGTTCTGGTACTAACCAACTACAGTGGCTCAGAATATGCCCCAATTCTGGGGTTCATCAACGTTGGCGACCTTCATAGCTGCGAGCCTTGGCTTTATAGCGAATGCCTGCGACACAACATTGCACTAAGAGTCAAAGAATGGCAGCGGCTGCATGGTCAAGGTTCAGTTGCCACAAATGAATAGCAACCTGCATCAGCTCTTCCGTCCGTGAGACGTGTGCGTCCCAACCTGTCTGTCGGTAACGTTGCGGCATAGGTGGTGGCTGCTATTCCCCTAATCCCTGATTTTTCTACAGGCGTGAAGTCATAGACAAAAGCGTGTGTGTCCATGAGCTGGAAGTTTTTCTCATGGCGCAACTCTCCATCAGGGTCGTCATATACACAATCAGTGAAACCGTAATTGTCAGCTGGTATCTCAGTAGCCAGGAAACAGTTGACAAAACTGTAATGAGCCTCATTGTCCTGGCCTGCCACCCATGTTCCCTGCACCACATCGTCGGCATATCCAGTCATGACGCAGTTGATGAATGTTCCGTTGTAGAGAGGAATGTAAATGTCTTCATCACGATTTCCAACGTATAGGGCATAGCCTCTGGCAGCTGAGAGTGGATAGAACTGCGCTAGAGTGCAATGCACAAATGTCGCATCACCACCAAGCAAACTTACGCAATGCCCCATAGTGTTGCTTATCTCTGAGTTCATCACACTAACCTTACAGTGCCTCAGTCTCAGCCCATCACCACCTATATTATGAACGCGGCAGCTGAGTAGATTAAGTTTCTGCACCGACAAGTCTGAACTGTCACAGACCAGACCATACAGTCCGCTGTGCAGATCAAGATATGTAAGGTCGTTGTCGTGACTTGTTGCAGAAAACCTCACGCCCTCCCATCTGCCTGGCAGCCTGTCGTATGGCAGATAGTCAAACATGTGGTCTGTACGGTCTCCACGCATTATGACAGGTTGTTGCAGCGAGCCTTGTGCCAACAGTCGTCCGTGGACAAGCAGTCCAGCACCTTCATGAAACATCAGCTGTGTGCCTGCTGCAAGGGTCAAGGTTGCACTCTGTCCAACAACCAGGCTGTCATACACAACAATCGGACGATTTGCTGTGAACAGTGTGTCAGTTGTGATAGTGCAGGCTTTCATGAAATAGGCATCCTGCCCCACCACCGTTAGCGGAATTCTTTGCTGAACGCCACTCTCCAGAGTGAAGAGAAGGGCATCAGCTATTGCGAATGGATCGTCCTGATTGCGAGCCTCCAGCGTGACCTCTGCCCTGACAACAATACTGTCCCTGCGCCTAACCTCAAAATCAGTTGCGACATTGGCCTCAGTGCGAGTCAGATCCTGTCCGTCCACATTAATACGAAACGGACTTGCTGCGCCTCCCTCCAATGCCACCTTAGATATACGCACCCCCTTGTCACCACGGTTATACACCAACAACGTCTTAGTGCTGGACGACACTGTTGTCAACAGCGTATCGAACTTTACGGTGTCTGCACTGAATGACAACAGAGACGAGCGGTCTGTCGTGAACTCATCATAGTCGTCACACGACAGCAACACAAGACCAGGCAGATATGTCAGACAAAGCATCAGAAAGGTCTTGAGACCTCTCTGATGCCTATGTTTAGGGGCGGTAATCATTTCGATATTATTATACATTTTGCAGTATGGCCAGCAAATGCCTCCACACCATATCGACAGTAGGAATGAGCAGCCGTTCATCTGGTGAGTGTACACCACGCAGAGTGGGACCGAAGCTAACCATGTCCAGACCAGGATATTTCTCAGAGAACAGTCCACACTCCAACCCTGCATGTATGCCACGCACAACAGGTTCCTTCTTAAACAGCTCCACGTACTGTTCACGTGCTATTCGCAGGATCTCGCTCTTCGGGTTCATAGCCCACCCTGGATATCCATCGCCAATCTCCACCTCAGCACCAGCCAGCTCGAAGGCTGCAGCCACAGTGTGACTCATGTTATTGCGGTTGCTAAGGAGACTGCTCCGCTGACTTGTGACTATACGTATCACACCTGTCTCCACCTGTTTGATGCTGGCCAGGTTGGAACTGGTCTCAACGAGAGCTATATCCTGACTCATGGCATACACACCGTTGTCAACGGCCTGCAAGGCGAGAATGAGTCTGCGATTTACATCCTCCGGCAATATGGTCTCTTGTGCATCCATGCTCTCCAGCTCCATCTGTATTGTCGGTTCTGTCACACTGAACTCCTCTGCCACATCTGCTGCCAGCACATTCCATGCTACACGGGCGGCCTCCTTGTCCTTCATAGGGATGGCAACCACACAGGTAGCCTCACGTGGGATGGCGTTGTGAAGTCCACCTGCCTGAATATCGCTGATGCGCAGTCCCCATGCCTTCAAGCCATTGTAGAGATAGCGAGCCAGTATCTTATTGGCATTAGCACGTTTCTTGTCTATGTCATCACCACTGTGTCCACCTGTCAGGCCCTTGACTGTAAGCCTCATGAAAAACAAGCCCTGCGGAGCTGCTTCGGGAGAAAATCTGAAGGTTGCTGTTGTGCCACAACCTCCCGCGCAGCTCACAAACAGCTCGCCTTCATCCTCACTGTCGAGGTTAATGAGCATCGAGCCTGTCATGAAGCCAGGCTGCATACCTTCTGCGCCCGACAGACCTGTCTCTTCATCGCGTGTGAACACGCATTCCAGAGGTCCGTGCTGGAGTGAGTTATCCGCCAAAATGGCCATCTCCATAGCACAACCGATGCCATCATCAGCTCCCAGTGTGGTACCCTTGGCCTTCATCCACTCTCCATCAACGTATGTCTGAATTGGATCTTTCAGGAAATCGAAGTCCACATCCGCGTTCTTCTCACATACCATGTCCATGTGGCTCTGAAGAATCACAACAGGTTTATTCTCCATTCCAGGACTAGCAGGCTTGCGTATCAGCACATTGCCTGTCTGGTCAACCAAAGTCTCCAGTCCTAGTCCTTCACCAAACGCTTTTAGGAAAGCTATCATTTGCTCCTCATGCTTTGATGGACGGGGAACTTTATTGATGCGAGCGAACATCTCGAACACGCTCTGAGGTTGAAGTGCAGTCATAATATATTTATGTTAAGGTTTGAAATGTGCTAAGGTAACGAGGCGATTGCCCTCGTCGTTCATAAGGAAGAAATGCGGGTGTCTCACATAGTGTCCGTTTTCCTCGCTATGGCTGTGAACGCTCATGACCAGCATACCACGGAAATCATGGAAGAGCATGCCGTGTCCATAGTTTGGCGGTAACAGCGGCTCAGTCTCATGCACCCAAGGACCTAGCAGGGTGCCAGTTACAGAATAGGCCACTCCCGTGGTATAGACATCATCGCGCCAACTGGTCCAGAACAGGCCCAAGCGTCCGTTCTGAGTGCGGAACAGCCAAGGACCGTCTGTCACGACATTGGGCCATGTGCCATCGCCACGCTGATGTCGGGTGGGTGCTACCGTAGCAGCATCAGCTTTGCTGTCGATGCTCCAAGGCGAATCACTGGCCCGGAAGAGCAATCGACTTGAGTAGAGACTGCCTGAGAGGTCATCCGTAAGACGCATCATCTCAATCGTGCCGTCGCCTGTCTGTAACCACTCGTGACAATAAACCATATAAGGGTTGTCGTCATTATCGACCCATAGCGTACCATCCAGCGTAGCCTCATGAGCTGGCAGGTAAATCTGATTGCCAGCAGGACGATATGGGCCGTCTGGTTTGTCAGACACCAACACATGTGTTGCTCTGCGTGGTATGCGTCCATTGGCTGTGCTGTCTATCGTAATCTCGCGATTAGTGAAAGTTGCAAAACAATAATACCTCCCCTTATACTGATGAAGCTCGGCAGCCCATATCTGAGGATGATGTCCCATCCATGAAGCTGTATCAAATTCCAGGAACTGGCGCGGTCCGTCCCATGTCCTCAGGTCGGTGCTGGTCCATAGCAGTCCGCCCGTACCTGTCATGTAATAGGTTTTGGATGCAGAGTCTGCCAAGATGCAGGGGTCGCTGAGAATGATGCTATCCGTTGGAACACCTGTTCTGAACTCAGGTATGCGGTGTTGTGCCGATAATGGCGTGAGGGCTAAAGCTGCCACCCAGAGCAACAAACAGGTAAATAATCTATGGCGTGAGAGTATCATGAACTACTAATCTATAAGTAGGTGTTCAAAATTATTTTATAATATCCAGCATAGTAGGTGCTTTCATGTCTTTGTTCGCTCTTTGGCGCATCTTTTCCTTTTCTCCTCAGTCACAGAGCCCGCTCTGCTCCTTCGGAGAAAAGAAAAATCTGCATCCAAATAGCTGAACAAATACATAAAACTAATTGTGAACACCTACTTAATGCTCCGCAAAGATACACATTATAAAGATAAGGGCAGCAAAGCAAAGCGGAAAATCCGATATGCTCAAACAGGTCGTGGCGCGTGGTGTCTTCAGAATGGCAGCGAGAGCTGCAATGCACCTTGTTTCTGTATGTCATAGCAAACTATACCTAGGCTTGCGGTTTCTGCCGTCAGCTTCATTCGTTCATAATCTGACAGGGAGGCATCGAGCACAACAAGTCGAGGACGTATATTCAGCTCATTCATCGATCCTTTATAGCCATGACAGAACCACAGGATATCAATACTGGCGTTGGTTGCTGGCACACTCTGCAATGGAGCCTTAATCATCATAACCGTCTTGCCATAGACAGTCAGCATTGAGGCGTTGCTAAGCACAACTGGCTCTGCCGTCAGGCGCCGTTTCCAGAACGACTGCCTTATGCCTGCCAAGCCTTCTTCAGCCCGCTTGGCATCAGGCATCAACAGATAGCTTTCACCTGGCGACACAACTATGTGCATAGCAGGACAGCTACGGTTGTTATAGACAATCAGCTGCGGCTGGGCCTTATGGAATGGTACGACCTCCACCACAGCAGACGGCAACGAACTCTGCCAGCGCATCACTCCAAGCTGAAAGCATACCAGACTCGACAGCACCCCAGCCATACCAACAGCTCCAGCCGTCCAGACCATTGCAACGGCAATCAGCACAAAAGTCGAAATGACAAGAAGGAAAGTCAAAGGGATATATATCAGGTTAAACAGCGGAGCGTAGGGAGAGAACGTGTTGAAATAATAAACCACAAAAGGCAATGTAGCCACCTGTGCACAAAACGACACCACCAGCAGCTTCACAGCCCACACCAGATGCCAACGATAAAACTTCCTGCGGAGACCTTGCGGACATAGTTTTTCAAAGCCTCCATTGAGCAGAGGCATACCCCACAAAATGCCAGCAACAGCTGCGCATGACAGTTGCGCTCCAACATCAAACATAAATGGAGGATGCAGCAACAACATGGTTATGACAGCCAGCGTCAGATGCTGCATACCACTGTCGGCACGTCCAAAACACGATGCCACAATCCAGAACGTCATCATCAAAGAGGCACGTACCAGCGAGGTTGGCAAACCAGCCATGAGAGCAAAAGTCCACACGGTAGCCAACAACAATGCATAAGCTGCGAAACGCCAGCCACGCCGGAACCTCACTCCATGCAACAACCATAACAACAGG
Source organism: Bacteroidaceae bacterium (assembly GCA_017620295.1). Classification (GTDB taxonomy): domain Bacteria; phylum Bacteroidota; class Bacteroidia; order Bacteroidales; family Bacteroidaceae; genus Physcousia. Next base: position 11,862 of record JAFZQR010000100.1, on the reverse strand, counting down.
CCAGTGACTATACCGAGATGCAGACCAGAAAGAGCCATCAGATGGGATGCGCCAGCCTCGCTGAACAAAGTCCTCATGTCTGGACTCACCGAAGAGCGGTCGCCCAAAGCGATGGCTGCAAGCAAAGCTGCGATGTCATTGGGCATCTCAGAACTGCGAAGCCTGACGAGCATACATTCACGCCATTGCAGAGCCTTCACCCGAAGCCTCACCCACAGCGACACCGCCGACCGTACATCTTCAGCATCCACGGGGCGCAACACCTCACCAGCCTCAGCATTGATGCAACCAGCAATGCCCTGCACCCACAGCCATCTGCCATAGTCCATCTCATCTGGATTACCACGAGGCTGATACCTCTGCGGCTGCACCCTGAACCTCAGCACATCCCCCACCCTAGGGTCATACTGCGAAGCCTCGCTCTTCCGCCATATATTGACGCTATACCATGTATGTGTGGGAGAAGTAGAATAAAACAAGAACGATATCTTCTTTTCCGATGCACTAGGTGATGATGCTACCACTCCTTCAACACCCTCACACTCATCAGGCAAAGCCTCCCGTAACGCCACATCATAATGAGCCGCCACTCCCAAGCCCAGCGTCAGCCCTATAGCCCACATCGCCATAGTAGCCGTCATCTCAGCCCTCAAACGATAGGCCACCAACAACACAAGCCCCATCAAAACAGTAAGGCCATCCCCCACCGTCATCATCCACTCCTCGCCACCGTCCGCTATCCGCACTACCACAATGCCCCCACACAGCATAGCGCAGAACACAGCTACCGGCCTACTCGTCTCCACAACCTAGTTCTTTATCAGCGTCCTTTTATTGTGATACCTTCCTGCGAAGCTTGGTCAACCACCAGTTGAACATATACGGAACACGCCACAATGCCTCTGACGGAGCATAGGCATAGAAACGCCGTGCCTGCATAGTAATTCGTCCCAGGTGTTGGATGCCATGTATCACACCACTATGCCTGATATACTGTTTATTATGTCCGAAGTTGCCCATCTCAATAATATTCTTGAACAGCTTCGATGCCTGCTTATGTTCTTTAGGTGATATGATAAAAGGGAACTTTTCTTCAGGTAATCCCAAGTAATCAGTTAGAATGGCTCCTAAACCTGTGTAGGCTTTCATCAGTCCCAACCCCTTAAGATGCTTCTCCAGCAAAGCCTTGTCCATTATACATCCTCCATTCTCCATTGCATTCAGCAGCATCGCCCAGTCGCAAAACTGACGCAGCCCAACGCCCTCATCAATCAAATGATAGAAAATGTGGACAAAGACATATAACGCATTGTATGTAGGATTCAATGTTGGAACATCATAACCATTTATGTTTACCGATGACAGGGTGTTCAGAATCTCAGGCATTACTATCTCTGCCCAATATCTTCTATGACGAGGACTAGCAAAAGCCGTGAGTTTGCGGTGGAGTTCAAATTCCACACCTGAGACATTGAAGCTGACATGCTTTTCAGTGGTATTCTCGATAATATTCAGCTTCTTATTATTCTTGAACACGCTTAGGCATGTTTCCCAATCATCGGGATGACATCCAAAATCAATGTCTCCACCCTGTCGAAGCCCACCATTTGGATACAGCGTAGCCAATGTCTGACCCTTAAAAACATATATGCGGATATTGCGTCGGTTCATTCCCTTGCATAGCCCTGCTACAGCCTGATTCAGCACACTATTATACTGCTGTGTCCGATTCAATATACCACAAATCGTGGAGATATCTTTTCGTTCCAGCTTCACACCAGAATCAACCAAAGCCTGTGCCACCAGACCAGCCACAGCCTGTTCCTTGGCTAAGGATATGATCGAATGAAACTGTTCATGAGTCCAGCTTTGATCATGCAGGTCTATTGACATTCCCCACACTGAAGAGCGTAACAGACTCAAGAACAAACCAACTCTTTCCATGCAATTGGTGAGTGTCAATGTTAGAATTTCTTTCCGAATATTATGTTGAGGAAAGTGAGTCCCAATATTTTGATATCAAGCCACCATGAACGATGACCGAGATAATATAAATCCAGCTCTAAACGACGCAACATCTTCTCCATCGTATCAGTATATCCATTGTATAGAGTTGCATAGGATGTCACTCCTGGACGAATCTGATATAGGAACGCGTAACGTGGATCCTCCTTCATAATCTGCTCGATAAAGAACATACGTTCTGGACGGTAGCCGATGAATGCCATATCACCAATGAATACATTCCACAATTGAGGCAACTCGTCCAGATGATGAGCCCTTAGGAAACGGCCCACACGCGTGAGGCGAGGGTCTGCATTGCCACTCGCATGACTCAGCATAGGACCAGCCTTCTCGGCATCCAGTCGCATGGAGCGGAACTTATAGATATAGAACGGACGTCCGAAGCGCCCAATGCGTTCCTGCTTGAAGATTGCAGCTCCTCCATCATCCAATTTGATTAGGATATAGCTCAACAACATCAGTGGAGAGAATACTATCAGGCAGGAACCCGAGATCAGCAGATCCACTATGCGTTTCACATTCCGCTCAAAGCTATTCATACCGTCTGCAATGAACTTTATGGAGTTCTCAGTCATTTTATCCGATGGTAAGCCCATCGTGCCGTATGTCTTCTCCTTACGCCTAAGAGTTTCATGAGGGATATTTGCATACCATGAGTCCTCACCGTAAGCCTTCTCCCATTTCCTATGGTAGGTCTTATTCTCGTGTTCATGGATGAAATGTGCAATCACGCCAAGGATAGATGACCACAACAGTATATCCAACAACAATATGATATTGGGATTCCATCGTTTAAGGACACCATAAGTGTTCAGTACCACAAATAGACCCATCAGTGCTGCTATGGTAAAGGGTATCAGCCTATATGGCATACCAGTACGAATCAACATGTGATTAAACTGATTTCTATCAGGGCGATCCAAGGTGCGTTTGTCTCTCACACGGCTTCTTACCACTCGGATAATATCCACCATTGGCATAAACAAAGCTCCTATACAAATCATCAGCATGCCCTTCGGCATATATGTGCTATTGCTAAGACCTACAGCATGATAGCTGATAATGTAACCCAAGACGTATGCCCCGGCATTACCCATGAGCGTATTCTTCCATTTACTGGACAGGAAGGACATGATAGAGAAGGGAGCAGCCACACCAAGCGCCGCAGCAGAAATAAAACTAATCAGCGTGGAATTATACCATAGGCTGAACGACAGAAACGTGAATAGTAGCAGGCTAGCCACACCACTACTCAAGCCATCTATACCATCCAACAAGCTGAAGGCCTCGGTGATATAGACAGAAAGGACTACAGTCAATGGAATCCCCACGTATGGCGACAATTCCCATACTCCGAACAATCCATGCAAATTACTTATCCACAACCCTGTCGCAGGAAACATCATTGCAGTCACCAATAAAACGCCCATCTTTATATAGCCGCCTGTACCATGAAGATCATCCTTTAGTCCTACTATGAAAAGCAGTGAACTACAAACGATGATTTGCATAATACGCATTGTTGGCGGCTCAACCTGCGTCCTCAATTCCGTCAAATCCAATAAATACGGAAGGGATATGCTCATGCACAACGCTATCAAGATGATTGGAAGGAAAGCTATCCCACCTATCATCATGCTATTATGAATGTCATCCGCCAGCTTTGGCAGAAACGCCTTTTTCTCTGACGCTTTCAGTCGCATATTTGGTATTACGACGAAGCCCAAAAGCATAGAAATGAATAATGGCGTAATTTTTATGATAAACGACAGATCCATATTTAGTCTTATCAATGATACTTGTTCATTTGTTTATTCCGAAATCAAGTGAAGCTTTCCCTGAATGGTAGCCTTGATTTTGGGCAGCATCCGACGCATCACCCATAATTTGGATGGATGGAAGCCATGTTCACGCAGGGCACGCAGAATACCCTGATTACCGTGAATAATATTGCGAAGACTGCCCGTACTCTCCCCCCCCATACGCATCTTAACAAAGTAGCGGGGTAAATAGCGGTTACGAAGCCCTGCCACCTCTATGAAACGAAGCATCAGCTCAAAGTCAGCAGACACAGCGTAGCTCGTGTCAAAGACACCAAGCCTTTCAAAACACTCGCGACGAGCATAGAACGTTGGATGAGCAGGATGCCACCCCCGCAAGAATGCACCACTCTCATGTTGTGAACCTCGCCAGATGCGCACCACGCGCTTCGTATCCGATGCCTTCACGAATTTCAAATCGCCATATACACAATCCACGGGCTGATTCTCCATAGCTCGATTGATATCCTCTAGTACACGCTCGTCGTGGTAAAAGTCATCAGAATTGAGGATACCAATGATATCACCAGTAGCACGTGCTATACCTCGGTTCATCGCATCGTAGAGTCCTTCATCCTTTTCAGAGTAGATGTGCATTCTACCATTGCATCGAGGTTCATACTCTCGTACAATGGCAAGTGTATCATCTTTGGACAAGCCGTCTTCAATGATGAGTTCCCAGTCTTGATACGTCTGGCCGAGAATACTCTCTATCGTATCGCGTACGGTGGCGGCACTATTATAAGTTGCTGTAATAATAGATATCTTCATGATTAAAGTTTCGGAAGTTCCTAACTTGCCATTTTATAAGTAGGTGTTCACAATTAGTTTTATGTATTTGTTCAGCTATTTGGATGCAGATATTTCTTTTCTCCGAAGGAGCAGAGCGGGCTCTGTGACTGAGGAGAAAAGGAAAAGATGCGCCAAAGAGCGAACAAAGACATGAAAGCACCTACAATGCTGGATATAGTAAAATAATTTTGAACACCTACTTATTGGTATAAGCCACATATATGTGCAATCTGCATTGTCAGATGCTCGTTGGCAGGAAACTGTGAGATTCCTAATCGTGTTCGCCATTCCTTGATGACTGTAGCAATGTCCATAACGAGAGTATGATTTGTCGTACTTTAATTGCAAATATCGTACTAATATTTGAAAGCACAAACAAAAAGTATGATATTTCGTTCCTAACATGCCATTCTTAAGCATTGTTCTCCGTATCCCTCATAGCAGCTTTCCTTGCGATTTATTCTTCTCGGCATGCAATGGTAGATAGATAAAACGATTTAGCTATAAATCAATATCCGATCTTGAAGCACCCGATATTTGTCGTATTCCTAGTATGCTTCTTCCTTCTTTTGCGTTCACCTCTGACATAACGACGGCACGTAGGGTGTGAAACCTCAGCAGATGTCAGTCAAAACCTCAGCAGATATTAATCAAAACGTCAGCAGATATCAGGCAAAACCTCAGCAGATATCAATAGTTTCCACGGCACGTTTCAAAACCTGTCTTTGGGAAAAAATTTATTCAAATCTTCAAGTGTTGGGTTCGGCATATGGAAAAGATCCTTTATGCGAGTGATTTCCTCATCGGGCAAGTTCCACCACTTGATATCCATCAGGCGTTCTATGATTTCTGGAGAGAAACGATACTTCAACACTTTGGCAGGAACACCACCTACTACAGCAAACGGTGGAACATCTTTCGTCACCACGGCCCCGGCTGCAACAATAGCACCATCACCGATTGTTACTCCATCAAGTATAAGACAGCGCATACCAATCCAAACGCCATTCCCTATAACAATAGGCCTGTCGCTTTCTCTGAAACCTGTATCTTTACACCAATCATCATGCCATTTCCAGCGTTTTTTCTTATAAAAAATACTATGAGGAGATAGAGTGTTGGTGGGATGTGCCCCAAGGCCAACAACACAATTTCTAGCAACTATAGAGAAGTTTCCCACCGATGTATAGAACAACTCTGTGTTGATGCAGATGCGCGAATATCGCCCCACATGCGAGTGCATGAGTTTTGCTTTTCGCTGGAGAGATGTATATGGGGTGATAGTACTGTATTTATCCCATAATGCCAATGGAGAGATATCTTTGTAGAAGAGCTTTTTCAGTGAGAAAAGAGAAGATATATATTGTAGCATGACATATCAGAGTATTAATCGAATATAACTTTGCGTATCATTTCCACCTGACGATGTGGATTATATTTTTTGTCAATGACATCGTAGCAATTCCGTCTAATCTGCTCACGTTCCATTCCGTTAGCGAGCCATGTCTGGATGCATTCAGCCATACTATCCACGTCATTTTCGTGGAAGAAAGCTCCTGTTCGACCCTCTTCTATTGCCTCGAACTCAGGCATCTGGTGACAGAAGTTGTTGTGGCTGACGACAGGGGTGCCAAATGTCATGGCATGCATGGCTGTCAGACCCACATCACCTGGCGAGACACATAGGTCAGCATTATATAAAAACTGTGCAATCTGCCTTTCGTCATAGCATGGACCATAGAACCACACATTCTCTTCTAATCCAGCTTCCTTTGCCAATGCTTCCAGTTCCGCTTTCCTTGGTCCGTCACCCACATATGTCATGTTCACCTGTACGCCTTTTTCACGGAGCTGAGCCATGGCACGAATAATCATGTCCAGTTTCTTGACGGCGGTCAGTCGGCCAATGAAGACCAAGTTTGGCAGGTCATTCTTGAAGTGTTCTTGATAGAAAACCGAGGGTTTAATAGCCTTGCGTACTTCCAACTGTTCATCGTATGCTAGCGAGTTGTAAAAAACATGTAATTTCTCCTCTGGTACGCCCCACTCCACTAACACCTTTTTTGCATAGTTACCATATAACAGCGAACCTGTTGCGCGTTTCATTTTCCAAATGGTGAGCCATTTCTTCAGGCCCCGCTCGTTACCGTATGCTCCATGAGACCAGAGATATACACGTTTTCCGAAGAGCGGAGCTAAGAGAATTATTATCCAGGCTGAGAGACAGTAATGTGTCGCGGTAGTGAAAAGGTCTGTATAATCACTCCACAGCAACTTTATCGCTCCGTTTTGCCAATAGATAGGGCCAAAACCTATGTTATGAAAGTATCCCTTGAAGTTCTTCAAGCACGAAGTATCAAGTTCTTTAATAGCTCCTTGCTTTCGTGAATCACCAAAAAAGAAATCGATGCCCAGTTCTTGATCCATGAGCATGAAGATGTTCTTGCGGTAGTGCACAGAACTTTGGTTAAAGAAACAGACTTTATGTTGCATATGTAATATGAAAGAATGTTTTTATAACGAAACATTAACAATAACCAGATAGGCTCATTAGTTCCTATATTTACACCAACAAAGGAAATAAAAAAAAGGAAAAGAGAGGTTCATTATTCGTGCCTGTCCACGCCTTAAATACATATGATGTGTGTCAACAGGGAGCAACTTGGAGATATCTATTTGTTCTCGGAACAGACGATATGACAAGTCTTTTGACTGGACAAAATACCGTATTGTATTTGAAAGCAGTTGATAAACGACATAATCAAAGATAGCAAGCAATTCACAACTAACATTCAAATTATTCTTTATATCTGCCACGGCTTGCATGGTTTTCACAAGACTTAATCCCACTTTTGTGTTATCACTACGTGAGGCACTACCTTCTATTTGAATGATACGATAAAGAGGAAGAGCATAATAAACGATTGACTGAGCATACACCTGCAAATGCCCAAAGAAAATGGTATCCTCTGAATTGGCGATTCCTTCTGGAAAGCGTAAATTAAATTTACGCAAAAATTCTGTTCGACATATACCACCTCCTGCATTTAGACGTATAAAATGTTTCTTATATGCATCTATTCCTGAATACCTATGATGCTCAACTAATGGTGGAGGAGATACCTGCCATTCCCTTTTCCCATTGTTCCGGTATTGGAGGGTCACCAGCATATCCATAGGTTCTTGCCTACTTAAGTATTCGCAAATCTTTGACAATGCGTTTTCAACCAATTCGTCATCAGCATCAAGGAAGAGAACATATTTACCTGTAGCAGCTTCGATACCAACATTACGTGCCGATGAGACACCGCCATTCTCCTTTTTGATAACAATCAAGTTATCGTGTTGACTCTGATATGCATCAAGCATCTTACTTGTTCGGTCTGTTGAGCCATCATTAATAGCCAACACCTCAAACAAAGATTCAGAAGGAGCTTTGTCGTAGATAGAGCATATACTGCGAGCTATGAAATCCTCTGCATTATAGACTGGTAATATGATTGAAAGTAACTTCTGCTCCATCTTATAAATCAGAATATGAAATAAGTTGATATGAGTTATCTAACCAGCTTTTGATACTCATTAGTTTTATCATCACATAATATATTCAACAAATTCAATGTTAAATAGGAAATTATAATCATAATTAATCATTCCACTTTTAAACAGATGAAACATAAACATGTACGAGCCTATTAGGATATATGCAATGATTTGTTGCCCCCCTCTTGCAAATAACGAAACAATGGCTTTAATAAAACATGTATAATAAATAAGTGCCCAATAATAATTTAAGCGATGGGCTAACATTCCACCAAAAGCAAGACCAATCACGGCATAAAGCATCAGGTTGACAAGTAATAATCCCCATCCCTTGTCTTCTTTACACAGCAACGTGTATAATATAATGGTTACATTAATTTCTAATACTTTTGCGATGCCATAAGTTTTTCCCCAGTCAACCTCCTCAATGTACATAGCAAATTTCTCTCCCATTTCTAGATAATCATCGTATAAAAATGGTAGCAAAAAATCAAGTTGTGAAGTCAGACTTAAACCTGTACTCCATATTATGTCAATAAAAATAAGAGTAATAAAAACAGTCCTGTCGATGGCAGGATGATAATTAATAAAGCGAACAGCATATATTAATAAAAGCATTAATGCTGATTGGTGGAACAACGCAGCAATAAAAATGATAGCAAAATACCATAGAGATTTCTTAGTGTCTTCCTCATATATATAATGAAGTGCATATATGAAAATAGAAATTGCCATACCCTGACGGAACGCAGCGAGATTACTAGGATAGACGAAGAATAATAGAGGGAGTATGAACATCATATCTTCATCTTCAAAAAACTCCCGTAGCCCTTTCATAATAAGCCATACCTCTATTCCAAAAATGACAAATTGATAGAACCAGTATTGAGGAATAATAGTTTTGGCTATCATCGCAGAGAGTGTATAACCAATCTCTAACTTACGGCTAATATGTCCTCCTAAAGGCTGGATTTCATCATAAAATTTTTCCATATATGTGCCCGTATCTATAGCGTGAATATATGAAAGTCCCCAAAACAAGACAATGCCAAAATAAAAAAAATAATAATAAATCTTCCTTGTGTCGTTCTTGTCTACAATAACAAGTCCAACTATCAAGAATAGTAGTGAATAGAGTAAGTAAATCATGTTATATTCCTATTCATTAATGGTTGATTGTTCAAATCTACCAAATACGATATCACCCTTGCAATGAGTCTTTTGCTGCTCAACAGGAGGCACAATCATATAGTCATTGTACATCAACCGAAGATAATAATCTGGTTCTCTCATTATCTTCACTTTTTTACCCTCAAACAATATGTCTCGAACGGGTAGCATTTTTTTTGTTTCAAATAGGTATTCATGCGTCTGTGACATACGCCAGAAATAACAAGTCATTAAATTCGTTTCTTGATTCTGATTTTTCCTAGCGAAGGCCAAGATATGGTGTTCTAGACCGTCTATCAATCTTGAGGGCATTCTCTTAATTATCACATCTAAACCTCTTCGGAACTTGGACGGACTTTTGCTCCTACCAATTCCTCGATTTGCCCTGATTACATGTAACATTTCCACCACATATTTGACATTAATTTTTGCAAGCCATCTATTGTTAGGCAGATAGTCGAACGGAAAAATATCGATATATATTCCATTATGTACTAATGGCAATTCATAAGATTCAGGAAACACGCTTCCTTCAAGTCTTAATTTTGCAGCATTCCGCATATAATTTTTTTCCGTTTGCTTGTTTTGCAGAAAAATATCTTTAGGTAACAAACTCTGCCCAACTTGCATAAACTTTTCATAATCTTCACGTGGCATCCCAACGTCTATGTCATCATCCCATGGGATAAATCCTCCATGACGAACCGCTCCTAAAGCAGTGCCACTATCAAGAAAATATGTAAGACCTGATGCTCTACACGCTTTATCAAATTCGACCAAAAGGTATAATTCAGCCAAATGCAAGCGGTCAATATTATTGTTATTGTTCATTCGAAAGTATATTTTATTATAGGCACAAAAAAGGAGAATTGAAATACAAATAAAGTTGTTGCTATATGCTATTATTAGGCATTTGACCTTTCAAACATTTCTTTAAGCATTTTTTTACCAATCGTTTAATCCACAATAAACGAAACTCTTTGTTAAAAGCAAATTGAGGTCCTTCGTCTTCTACGTCAGCAACGAATCTAATATCCGAAGAAGAGATAATCTTATTGTATTTATTCGTTGGCATATACCCTTTATACCAATCGTCCATACACATTCGCTCATTCACATAGGTTGCTGAAGAAGTAATGGTTTTCTGCATATCAGCAATGCTTTCACCACAAAGAGTCTTGACAAACATTCCTGGCAGGTTCACGCCCATTTTTGTTACGGCATAACCAGAACCGCCGAAGCGAAGGTTAAGTTCTCCAAAATAGAGGATGTTTCCGCACTCATAAAAATCAATGTCAAAAAGGCCGACATAACCTATCTGGAGAATGAATTGCTTGAACTTGGCAATGAGTTCTTCGAATCCAGTTACAGGCATGACCATCCCTTGGCTAGCAACTCCGAAATGCCCACCATGCGACATTATGATTATTTGTAGAATACCAGGAATAACCACTTCATTGCCATCTGAGAAACCTAGTACTGCATATTCTGTATCTATTATCTTGTAATCCTCTACAAGAATTTTCAGGTTGCCAATGCAACTTGCAATATCAAGCACAGAACGCAATTCACTTTCATTGTCGCATCGATGAAGGAAACGTTTCCCGCCTTCAATCGTTGCTAACGGCTTCGTGAAGCAGGGATAGCTTATCGTGGATGGTATGGAGTATTGATGATTCGTAACCTCCACGACAGAAGCACCTGCAACATTTAGCCCAACTTGTCGCGCCAATTCTTTCTGCCGAATCTTATCCATACAAGCTACAATGGCCCCTGGTGTATGATGGATATGAGGATATAAGAAATGGGAACGCAATTGTTCTTGATAGCGGTCTATGACGGCAGCTGAAAAATCACTGTCTGGGATGATGACAACTTTTTGATTCGGATCTGTACACTTATTAAGTAAAAGTTTAACAAGCCCCTCCCCATCCTTCATATTGCAATATAGTATTCTGCTGACATATTTGCTATAGCCATCAATAGGTTTACAAGTGTTCAGTTTCTTACCAAATCGCCGATAACCAGTCATAACAACAAGTGTCACTTCACAACCTATCTGTGCGACAGAGCGAACGACAGCAAGCCGTGATGTATATCCATGACCTATGACAATAACTTTTTGCTTCATTTTTTCTTTTGATGTTGCTGAAAGGAGCCTCTTCCTAATTGATTTCAACCAACCATTCTTTAGGTATTCGTTTCTCCTCATCAAATTTCACACCGACCTTAACGACTTTACGTCCGTCAGCCTGGAATGGGATGGCGTAGCTATTATTGTCAATCTGTTTTAATGCGTCTTGGGCGGTGCCGTTCACTTTCAGCTCGAATACATAGATGACATCGGGCATCCACACCACCATATCCACCCGACCTCCTGCACACTTGACCTGCGTACGCACATAGACGTTAAGCATTGAGAAGATGAGGTACATCGTGTACTCGTAGAATCCCTCTGCTGTGGCAGCCTCCTCAAGTTTCTTCTTGAAGCCCTCAACGTATGGGATGCCAG
>JAFZQR010000099.1 GCA_017620295.1 Bacteroidaceae bacterium | reverse complement strand
GTTCAGGCTCTCGCGGATGCTCTTGTAGGCATCCTGAAGGTCGTACTTGCCAACCAAGCCGATGTGTACCTCGCGGGTGGCATTACGCTGCTTGTCCAGGAAGTTGTGCCAGGGCTTCATGGCAGGTGTCTCGCCTACGGGAATGCCAATCTTACGCATGATGGCAGCATCCAGGCCTTGGCGCTGCATGCTCACGGGCACCTCGTAGATGCTGGGCATATCCTCGCTCTGCACCACGCATTCAAGGTCCACATTACAGAAAGAAGCCACCTTCATACGCATGCTATCGTCGAGGTGGCGTTCCGTTCTGAGGACGAGGATGTCGGGCTGGATACCCATGCCCTGCAACTCCTTAACGCTATGCTGTGTGGGCTTTGTCTTCAACTCGTCGGCAGCTTTTAAGTAAGGTACGTACGTAAGGTGCACGCATACGGCATTGCGGCCCAGCTGCCAGCGCAACTGTCGGATAGCCTCCATAAAGGGTGCGCTCTCAATGTCGCCGATGGTACCGCCTACCTCGGTGATTACGAAGTCGAAAACCTCACCCCCGACCCCTCTCCGATTGGAGAGGGGAGTGGTTACTGCTTCAGCTTCATTTCTGCCTTGTGAGTATATACTCCCCTCTCCAATCGGAGAGGGGTCGGGGGTGAGGCTTCTCAGCATCCTTCTCTTAATCTCATCCGTGATATGAGGCACCACCTGAATGGTCTTGCCCAAGTAGTCGCCGTGGCGTTCACGGTCAATTACCGTTTTATATATACGTCCTGTGGTAATGCTGTTGTTACGTGTGGTACGGATACCTGTAAAGCGCTCGTAGTGACCCAAGTCCAGGTCTGTCTCGAAACCGTCCTCTGTTACATAGCACTCGCCATGCTCGTAGGGGTTCAGCGTACCGGGGTCGATGTTGATGTACGGGTCGAACTTCTGGATTGTGACCTTGTAGCCGCGTGCCTGTAGCAGCTTGCCTATGCTGGCAGAGATAATTCCCTTGCCAAGTGAAGAGACAACGCCGCCTGTAACAAAGATGTAATTGGTTTTCATGTAGATGAGTTATTATAGGAAAGCCCTCTCCCCTGCAATGCAGAAGAGAGGTGTTTTAAATGGCTATGGTCGCAGCGTAAATCCTATCACCAAGAATGCATCTTGTGTTCGTGGATTACCTACAATCTGTCCGAACAGAGGAACAGAGAACGTGTCTGAGACTTTGATGTCTTTTGTTGCCTTTAGCGAAAGGTTGGTTACGGCGAAGCCATCGGTATCATACGAAGTAGTGGCAAATGGAACTGCACCCACTGTAGCCGTCCATACGGTGCCACCAAGACGGAATGGTGCTGAAAGCTCGAAGTAGCTAGAATAGGCCCTCTCACCATCTTTGTTCAAGCCGTCGTTTCCTGCGAAGTTGGTATACCAAGAAGCTGACATTAAACCGAAATCATAGTTCACAAAGGCTTCGAACACATGGCTGGTTCGATGCGCGTCATACAGGAAGTATTTTTGCTGTGGAGCGTCGAACCAATAGTCCGTCACACCAATATTCAGACCGCCCACTGTGTATGATGCAGTTAAATCAAATTCTTTAGTATCGGCAGCGTCCGTAAGTCCCACACTACCCCATGCAATCAGCTCAACGCCCTTGTATGCCACACCGACTGAAGGCTGAAGTGACACATTGCCAAGTTCCATGCCACGCCAAATATATTGGTTAACAACATCAGCTGAAACCATCGTTTCCACTTCGTCCTGTGCAGCCGCTGTCATTCCAATAGCTGTCATAGCGGCAAGTAAATATATTGTCTTCATTGTAAAAGTCTATTTTGATAGATTATTATTACTGTCGTTTAATCCTTAGTTGTAGCACATCTCGCCATGTTCGTATATGTCAAGCCCCTCTTCCTCGATGCGTGCCTCAACGCGCAAACCATGCAGCTTCTTTATTCCAAAGAATAATATAATACCACAGGCAGCCGCCCAGAAGTCGATGACAAGGATACCAAAGCACTCGGCTCCGAAGAAGCCCCATCCGTGACCATACAGAGCACCGTTGCTGGTAGAGAGCAGACCTGTCAATAGGGTTCCCAGAATACCGCAGACACCATGAACAGAGCTGGCGCCAACGGGGTCATCAATGTGCAGACGATGGTCTATGAACTCGATGGCGAATACTAGTACCGTACCGCAGATAAGACCGATGATAACAGCACCTACGGGAGATACAAGGTCACATCCTGCCGTGATTCCCACAAGTCCTGCCAGCACACCGTTAAGGGTCAGGGATAAAGACGGTTTACCATACTTCATCCAGGTAAGGAACATTGTAGCAACGCCACCTGCCACCGCTGCCAAGTTGGTTGTCAAAAACACATGTGATATGGCTGTTCGGTTTACTTCGCCTGATGCTGCCAACTGTGAACCTGGGTTGAAACCGAACCACCCGAGCCATAATATGAAAACGCCTAATGCTGCCAGTGTCAGCGAATGACCTGGAATGGCACGACTCTTACCGTCCTTGCCGTACTTGCCAATACGTGGACCCAATGCAATAGCTCCAATCAGAGCCAAAACACCACCTACAGAGTGTACGATAGCAGAACCTGCAAAGTCATGGAACACGTTGCCGAAGGTTGTCATCATGAATGAGTCAGAAGCTTCATTACATAACCAGCCTCCGCCCCACGTCCAGTGACCCTCCACAGGATAGATAAACAGTGATATAACTGCACTGTAGATTACGTACATTGAAAACTTCGTCCTTTCGGCCATTGCTCCGCTAACTATTGTTGCGGCAGTAGCACAGAAAACAGTCTCAAAAATCAGGAAGCCTTCAACAGGCAATGAGCTGTTATAGAACGACAGATCTCCCCAGTTGGGTAATCCGATAAAACCGGCACCATCGCTTCCGAACATAAAACCAAACCCCACGAAGAAAAACAAGAGCGAACCTAGCATGAAGTCAACAAAGTTCTTCATTAAGATGTTGGCTGTGTTCTTGCTACGTGTGAAACCTGCTTCACACAACGCGAATCCAGGCTGCATCCAAAAAACGAGCATGGCTGCCAATAGCATCCATACAGTATCGAGTGAAATGTTATCCATAGTAATGTAAATTATTGTGTCTGTGTTTTTTGTGTTTGTACTGTGACTGTCATTTCTTATCCCTTAACACAGTATCGCCATGTTCTCCTGTACGTATTGACCACGTGTCAATCATCTCGCTCACGAATATTCTGCCATCGCCAATTTCACCTGTTCGTGCTACGCGCATGATAACATCAACTGTTGGCTGCACAAACTGGTCGCGGCATACAATAGTTAGCGCCACGCGTTCAATGACGTCAGTGCTATATTGCACACCACGATAGATGCGCTCCTCACGGCTCTGCCCTATGCCATGGACGTTGTGATACTCAAACCAGTCAATGTCTGACTGCAACAAAGCTTCTTTCACATCCTCAAAACGTGTCTTTCGGATGATTGCCTCAATCTTCTTCATACCTTAAATAATAATGTAAGCGTCCTGAATACCAGTGTTTGTGTTTTAATCTCTTTGACACATTGCAATGTTTCTGCCGCAAAAGTACGTCATTATGTCAACATAGCTTTGATTTCGTTTGTGGTATTTGTTAATAATTGTGCCCTTATTTTAATTTGTAAGGTTATAACTGGTTTACCTTTCAATTTGCATATAAATTACCCAATAATGTAACGATTTATAATATTGTAGTTGATAATACACTTTCTTAATAGTATTATTTGGCTATTTTCACAAATGAACATACCTTTGCGCCGATGTTTCAAAAAGAAAGCAAATTGATTAAATAATATACATAATGACACAGAATAAGGGTTTGTACAACGAGGCTTATGAGCATGATGCTTGCGGCGTGGGAATGGTTGTGAATATCCACGGCGGAAAGAGTCACGATCTGGTAGACAATGCACTGAAGGTGCTGGAAAACATGGAACATCGCGGAGCTGAGACTCGCGACAAGACTGGCGACGGAGCCGGTATCATGGTACAGATTCCGCACGAGTTTATCCTG
>JAFZQR010000014.1 GCA_017620295.1 Bacteroidaceae bacterium | reverse complement strand
TCATTCTTCATTCATCATTAGTCATTCGTCATTCGTCATTCGTCATTCCAATTGCCTTCCTTAGTTGCTCCGAAGTGACCTGAGTTCCCATCACTTGTATCACCTCACCAGCCAGACGATGTCCAAAACCAAGACATTTGTCCATTGGTTGGTGGGTGGCATAGCCATAGAGGAAACCAGCAGCAAAGAAGTCGCCTGCAGCAGTAGTGTCCACAACGTTGCCAACAGTTGTCACAGGAACGAACACAGCCTTGTCATCATTCTTGCAATGAGCCACGGCCCCATGCTTACCCAGCTTTACAACGGCTATTGGGCAATCCTTTGCCAGTTCTGCAACGGCTACTTCCATATCCTCTGTCTGGCAGTAGGCGGCAGCCTCCTCCTGATTAGCAAAAACTATATCCACATAGTGTGTCACTAAATGACGGATGAAGTCACGGTCTTGTTCTACAATATTCCACGATGCCAGGTCATAGCTCACAGTCATACCTGTTTGCTTGGCACGACTCAAAACATCCTCTATGACATCATGGTTCTGAACCATATAACCTTCTATATGCAACAAGTCTCCAGAATTGTAAGGTATGGTATCCGCATCCACGAGCGCAGCAGCACCAAGGAAAGTTGCGAAGGTACGTTCACGGTCAGGCGAGATAAACGTTGTCGCTATGCCTGTGGAACAAGCATCACTATAGGCCAGCCTACTATCTATTCCTTGACGAAGCTGAAGGTCACGGAAGAAATCTCCGTAGTCATCCTTTCCCACAGTTCCTACAAAAACGGTATCTGGATATAGTGCCGACAAAGCGAGTATTGTGTTTGCAGCACTACCACCTGTTGCACGTGTCGTAGGTAAATCGGATAGAGTAGCATGCAGCAAACTGTATGTTTGATCGTCAATGAGAGTCATGCCACCCTTGGGTAATCTGAGTTCTTGAAGCACACTTTCATCGTCAATTGGCACCAAAACATCGACCAAAGCGTTCCCAAAACCAATTATTTTCATGATATAGAATAATTTTTCTGCAAAAGTATTGCATCTTTTTGAGAAAGCCACTACTTTTGCACCGCATTTGCAAAAAAAACTGCTTCAGTAGCTCAGTTGGTTAGAGCACATGACTGTTAATCATGGGGTCGTTGGTTCAAGCCCATCCTGAAGCGCAAAAGACAAACACACAAACAAATGCTTCAGTAGCTCAGTTGGTTAGAGCACATGACTGTTAATCATGGGGTCGTTGGTTCAAGCCCATCCTGAAGCGCATAAAAGGAAATCCTGCAAGTATGGAACTTGCAGGATTTCCTTTTTGTTTAAGCATAAGCATGATTACGACTGAAGCCTTGACCTCTTTATCCCAAACACTATGAGGACGATTGTGAGCAGCGCAAGCAGCGCAAGAGCCGCGTTGGCTATGGTCTCTGTTGTGTGAACGCTCTGTGGGTCGAAAGTAAACACCACTTTATGACTACCGGCAGGTAGCATAACAGCACGGAGAACGTAGTTAGCCCGTATGATGTCAACAGCCTGTCCATCAACGGTGCATGTCCAGCCTGGGTAGTATATATCAGAGAATACCGCCAATCCACCGTTTGCAGATGTTGACTCGAAGTCAAGACGGTTGGCCTCGTATGCCGTCAGGACAATTGAAGACTCTTCACTGCCAGCTGGCATTGCCTGAGGGGCAGCAAAGCGAGAGGTGTCGATGACAGCTGTGTAGCGAGGGTTGATTGTGCCAAGGGCTGCCAGCTCGTCATCAGCAGTCCCTACATTCTTCACATCAGCCACGAACCATGCATTGCCCAATGCCCACGGGTTCTGCACTGGTAGCACATACTGCTGCTTATAAGGAGCAATGACATAGCGCATGTTCAGCATGTTGAGTACAGGGAGCAGGCTGTCGCCATTGATACTGTCCAGAGTAGGCATCTGTCCTGCTGTAACAGAACTGATGTCAATGCCATCAACAGCTTGCTTGATGACAGCGACCTCTTTCTCTTCGCTTGACCTCGTACTGAGATAAGCTGTAATAAGTTCCTGATAGCGACGGAGCTTGGCTGCATGATAGCCACCTATGCTCTTATGATAATAGCTTGTGTTGTTGTCGTTATAGGTATCCGTACTCAAGTTCAGGACACGATAGTAAGTTGTGGTATCAGCAAGTATCATCTCATCAACTGGGGTCTTTTGGAACTGCTGCGATACCTGCACAGGCTTCTGGAAGGCTGAATCAGAAAGGTAGCGTTTATCTACAGCCCAGAGGTCAGCCAGACACAGCACAGCCACAAGGCCCAGCATCCAGTTACGATTAAGCTTACGATAGCAATAGCATAGCAGTAAGCCAGTACCCACAACGATGAACAGGAGACTACGAAGCGCGTCAGG
This sequence comes from Bacteroidaceae bacterium, assembly GCA_017620295.1. Lineage (GTDB taxonomy): Bacteria > Bacteroidota > Bacteroidia > Bacteroidales > Bacteroidaceae > Physcousia. The sequence continues at coordinate 11,501 of JAFZQR010000014.1, read as the reverse complement.
TCTTACTATAGCATAGCGCATCTCGGCAATGCTGTCAACAACAGCACGAGGTATATATCCAAGGTTTACGAATTCATTGAGATATGCTGCCTCCTGCGGCACGAAAGCATCACCAGCCAAAGATGGCAGGATATAGAACAGCATGGCAGCACCACCTGTAAGAGCGAAGCTTATTCCAACAAGCCACTTGTTGGCAACCTCCACTATTCCGAACAGACGAGTACGCTTGTCCAGCAGCCCTGGGTCGTCATAGAACCGCTTTAGTGTGAGCATAGCCAGCAAAGGAATGGTAAACTCTGCCACAACAAGTATGCTCTCAACAGCACGGAACTTGCTGTACATCGGAATATAATCGATGAAGAAGTCGGTGAGAGGCTGGAAATTTCGTCCCCATGCCAGCATGATTGACAGGACCGTAGCAATGAAAAGGCTCCATTTCATCGGGCCACGCACAAGGAAGAGTCCTAGTACAAAGAGCATAACCACGAAGGCACCTACATATACTGGGCCTACGGTTCCTTCTTCTCCACCCCAATACTGGTTCATGGCCCCCATCTGGCTGAGTTGGTTATAGACATCGGCATACTCACGCCGCATCACCTTCTGCGCATAGGGGTTGTTGATGAGATAGCCCGAGCCACCGCCCTTGATGTTAGGCACCAGCAGTGTCCATGTCTCACCGATGCCATAGCTGTAGTTGGTGATATAACTGCGTTCCAGACCACTGTCGGTCTGCTCGCTGGCATCCTTGGTGACACTCGTCAGCTCGCTCTTGCCTCGCATGCTTTCCTTTGAGTACTCCCATGTATGGTATAGATTGGAGATATTGATGGCCACGCCTATGAGACAGCCAACAGCAAACACAGCCGTACCCTTTAGCCATTGCTTGAATGGGTTGGCAGGTTTGCCGGAAGTCGATGGATTGGACATAAAAGCCAGTGCCATAAGAGCCATCACTGGCAGGAAGTAATAGCTCATCTGTGGGTGGTTGCTCAGTATCTGGAGTGCCATGAAGAAGGCTGTCACCACCAGACCCCAAAGATATTTGCCTCTATAGCACAGCACCATACCACCTATTGTCGGCGGTATGAATGCCAACGTATAGAACTTCCAGATATGGCCAGCAAAGATAATGATGATATAGTAGCTGGAGAAAGCCCACAGCACAGCTCCCAGGGCTGCCATCCATGCCTTGAAATCAAAAGCCCTTAGCATTATGTAGAAGCCCAAAAGCATCACATACATCATCACCATATAGTCTGGCAGGTACAGTTTGTAGATGCTTTCCAAGAAGGTGAGTCTGTCTGTGGATGGATATGACGGCGACATCTGATAGGTCGGCATACCAGAGAACAGGGTGTTGGTCCAGCGTGTGCGCTCGCCTCCGTGTCTGGCACGATAGTCCTGCATCTCCACGCCCGCACCAACAGCAGCAGCGTGGTCATGTCCTGTCAGCACCAGACCATCCGTGACGGGTTTGGCAAAATAGACAAAGGATATGACAAGGAATGATAAGACTGCCAGCACATCGGGCAGCACACGTTGCCAGATTGCAGGTCTGGCTTCAGCATCATGATTTGAGTTAGAGGTCATGACTGTATAATAGGTATAAATAAAAAGAAACTGCGCCTCCCATATTGAGCAGGGAGGCGCAGCTGTAAGGTTTGATGTTTGAGGCCGCGCCTTATTTACGCAGACCGAGAGCCTTCACGATAGCACGATAGCGATTGATGTCACGTGCCTTGAGGTAGTTGAGCAGAGCGCGACGCTTACCAACCAAGCCTGTGAGCGCACGCTCAGTGCTGTGGTCTTTGCGGTTCTGCTTCATGTGCTCTGTGAGGTGAGCGATGCGGAATGAGAACAGAGCAATCTGGCTCTCAGCACTACCTGTATCGGCAGTACCCTTACCGAACTTCTCAAAGAGCTCGGTCTTCTTAGCTGAATCTAAGTACATTGTGTAGATTTAATTTGATGAAAGTGAGTAAGATTCTTACACATCCTTCAGATGATATGCCGTCCTCATCAATGGTCGAACATCCATCCTCAAATGTGTGCCTCTGCCGTCTCTGGTGGCTTTAGCGGCTGCAAAGGTAAGTATTATTTGTTATTCGGCAATGCTATCGAAGCATGAAAATGTAGAAAATCACCCCACAGTACCTTCCAGAGATACGCTGAGCAGCTTCTCCGCCTCCACACCAAACTCGAAAGGAAGCTTGGCCAACACGTCTTTGGCATAGCCGTTGACTATGAGTGCCACAGCCTTCTCCGCATCTATACCGCGTTGCTGACAGTAGAAGAGCTGGTCTTCACTTATCTTGCTGGTCGTGGCCTCATGTTCCACAATGGCAGTGGGGTTCTGCACATCCATGTAGGGGAAGGTGTGTGCGCCACAGTGGCTTCCCAGTAAAAGGCTATCGCACGAAGAGTAGTTGCGGGCATTCTCTGCCTTGGGTGCCACCCTCACCAGTCCGCGATAGGAATTCTGCGAGCGGCCTGCCGAGATACCCTTGGAGATGATTGTACTGCGGGTGTTGGGGGCCAAGTGTATCATCTTAGTACCCGTGTCAGCTTGCTGATAGTTGTTAGTCACTGCAACAGAATAGAACTCTGCCTGTGAGTTCTCTCCTGCGAGGACGCATGACGGATACTTCCATGTTATTGCCGAGCCAGTCTCCACCTGTGTCCACGACAGCTTGCTGCTCTCGCCACGTAGCAGGCCGCGCTTGGTCACGAGGTTCAGCACCCCGCCCTTGCCGTCCTTGTCACCGGGATACCAGTTCTGAACCGTGGAGTACTTGACCTCGCCATGCGCCTCCACCACAATCTCCACGATGGCAGCATGAAGCTGGTTCTCATCGCGCATGGGAGCTGTGCAACCCTCCAGATACGATACGTAGGCTTCTTCATCGCATACTATGAGTGTGCGTTCAAACTGCCCCGTGCCTCTGGCGTTGATACGGAAGTATGTGCTGAGTTCCATAGGGCAACGCACACCTTTTGGTATATACACGAAAGAGCCGTCAGAGAACACTGCACTGTTGAGTGCTGCAAAGAAGTTGTCACGGTAAGGCACCACCGAACCCAGATACTTGCGCACGAGGTCTGGATGCTCGCGTACGGCCTCGCTGATAGAGCAGAATATTATACCCTCTTCCGCCAGCTTGTCACGATATGTTGTCTTGACCGACACAGAGTCCATCACTGCATCAACGGCTGTACCTCCACTCAGGGCGAGTCGTTCCTCAAGCGGTATGCCCAGCTTGTCGAAGGTCTTCATCAGCTCCGGGTCAATCTCGTCAAGGTTCGTCGGCCCGGCCTTCTTGCCCTGTGTAGGGTCGGCATAGTAGGAGATGGCCTGATAGTCAATCTCAGGCATGTCCAGATGCCCCCATGTTGGCTGTTCCAGAGTCAGCCAGTAGCGGTATGCCTTAAGTCTGAAATCGAGCAGCCATTCCGGTTCACCCTTCTTCCGGCTGATAAGACGCACCACATCCTCCGACAGTCCGTGATCTATAATATCCGTCTGCACATCGGTCGTGAAGCCATACTCGTATGTCTTCTCCGCCACCGACCTTACAAAAGAATTACTGCTTGTATCTTGTTGGGACATTATTCTTCAAAGTTTGCGGCGGCAAAGATACGGCAAAGATGCAAAATAATCACATCTTATGACAGCAAATAACAAATAATACATATCTTTGCAGCACCATATCCAACATTATGTTTAACCTGTATAAGCCTATGGATAGCGCAGATGTACTAGATCGCATCAAACACGTGGGGGAAGAGACGTTGCCAAAGGGCAGCAGCCTCATGCTTTATGGTTCACGTGCGCGTGGCGAAGCACATGAACAGAGTGACTGGGATTTGCTGATACTCTTGGACAAGCACCGCTTGACATTCCATGATTATGACATCACCTATCCATTCCGAATGCTTGGCTATGACATTGGCGAGGACATAAGCCCTCACATCTACACAAAAGAGCAATGGGCATCTTGGTCTTTTCTGCCATACTACAAGAATGTTGAACGAGATAAGATTGTTTTAATATGAGTTTGAATGACATAGAACGCCACACGCTGGTACAATTGGAACTAGACAAGGCACATGAAGCATTTGAGGATATAGAAGTCCTAGCTTCCGCTGGACGATGGAGTGGAGCTGCCAACAGAATGTACTATGCTGTATTTCATGCAGTCAATGCATTGTTGATTCACGACTCTCACCCTGTTAATACCCATCGAGGGTCGCATGCAATTTTCAGCATGTACTATATCAAGACAGGAGTGCTGCCAGCTGAATGTGGACGACTGTACAACAACCTACAGACTCTGCGAGAAGAGAGTGACTACAATTGTGTGTTCAACGCTACAGAAGCCGATATAAAAGAAGGTATAGAACCTGCTCGTAAACTTATATCATCCATTGAGTCATTGATAAATGAGCATAAGCAGTAGTATCACTATTACAAGCAAGATTTCCTTCCATAAGTAATCATTATAGCATGAATACATTGTTTCTTATACACGAATGTCCATGAATTGAGTCATATAATTTCCCATGAATTGTTTATGATAAATTTGTGGCAAAATTGATGGTTATTCGTGTGAGAATGACAACCAATAAATCACATTAATCTGTTAACCCTTAAATCCTTTCCATACAACCCAGACAGGAACACAAAGTCATGCAGGCAACAAGATAGGTGATTTTTATTATACTCTGGATTTGACAAATAAAACCGCCGAAGTGACATACTATAGTGGTTCCGATAATAGTTGAGAGAAACGCAAATATGTCCAACTGTTTAGAGGGTGTGTCAAAATTCACGACATACCCTCTTATTTATTTAAACAACGAATTTCACGAATTTATAACCGTGTGATTATCTGCTATAGAATAATTCGTCTAATTCGTTGTATTAGGAGCATTACTTTACCTCCACTGTTGCTGCGCAAGCTGGAACAGCACATCCGTTGTCTGCTTTAGAGGCTTGAAGAATATGGAGCTATTCTGAGCCTCCTCTGTTGCTATATGAGTCAATGCCAGGACATTGGCAAGGATGCCAAGAAGGATGGTGTATTTCCCTACGCTCAGAAGGCAGCCTGCAAGGCGGTTGACGGTTCCCAGCTGGACGAGTTTCAATAATGAGGTCAGCAAACTGCCCAGCACCCATAGCAGGATGGGAACTCCTATCCATATACCAGCGAAAGCCAGGATGCTGCCCATTGTGGGTGAAGTGCCAATGTGAGGTGCTATCAGATAGCCAGCCTGTTCATAGAACCTATAGGCCACATACAAGCCCAGGGCGAAGCCTATGAAACCGAACAGCACCCGCACAAAGCCCTTATGCCATCCCATCCATGCACCCCATATTATAGTAAGGACAAAGAGTACGTCAAAGCCATTCATAATAGGAGACCCACCATTCTTTATTGTTCTCCACAACGAATTATACAAATTATACGAATTGTTGAGTAGCCTCTAAAACAGGCATTATTCGTATAATTAGTATAATTCGTTGTGAAAAGATTGATTCTGTCTTTTGAAAAAGGCTCCGGTGTCTTTACAATTTGGCCTTCACTTCTATCTCCTGGAAGGTCTCGATGGTGTCGCCTTCGCGTATGTCAGAGTAGTTGACCAAGGATATACCGCACTCGAAGTTGGTGCTTACCTCCTTGACATCGTCCTTGAAACGCTTCAACGCATCGATGCTGCCAGTGTGGATGACTATGCCGTCGCGGATGACGCGAGCCTTGTTGCTGCGGCTCACCTTTCCATCCATGACGTAAGCACCAGCGACAGTGCCGACCTTGGAGATATGGAACACCTGACGTACTTCAAGCTGGGCAGTAACCTCTTCCTTCAGCTCTGGTGCCAACATACCTTCCATAGCTTCCTTGACCTCCTCGATGGCATCGTAGATGACGCTGTAGGTGCGGATTTCCACGCCCTGCTGCTCGGCAGCCTTGCGGGCCTGTACGGAAGGACGCACCTGGAATGCCACGATGATGGCCTGTGATGCTGCAGCCAGCGACACGTCGTTCTCCGATATCTGTCCCACAGCCTTATGGATGACATTGACGGCAATCTTATCTGTTGAGAGCTTGATAAGAGAGTCGCTCAGAGCCTCTATGGAGCCATCCACGTCGCCCTTCACGATGACGTTCAGTTCCTGGAAGCCACCCTGTTCTATGCGGCGGCCAATCTCGTCGAGAGTAAGTATCTTCTGTGTACGCAGACCCTGCTCACGTGCCAACTGCTCACGCTTAGTGGCAATTTCACGAGCCTCCTGGTCAGTGTCCATCACATGGAATGTGTCACCGGCCTGAGGAGCACCGTTCAGGCCAAGGATTGTGGCGGCCTCAGCGGGACCAATCTCCTTGATGCGCTGTCCGCGCTCGTTGAACATAGCCTTGATGCGACCGTAGTTGGTGCCAGCCAGCAAGATGTCGCCCACACGCAAGGTGCCGTTGGAACATAGCACAGTGGCCACATATCCGCGACCCTTGTCAAGAGAGGATTCAATGATACTACCCGTACCCTTACGGTTAGGATTAGCCTTGAGGTCAAGCATCTCAGCTTCGAGCAGCACCTTCTCCATCAGCTCAGGCACACCCATACCCTTCTTGGCACTGATGTCCTGACTCTGATACTTGCCGCCCCAGTCTTCCACGAGGAAGTTCATCTGAGCCAGATGCTCCTTGATCTTCTCCGGATTAGCAGCAGGCTTATCAATCTTGTTGATAGCAAACACAATAGGCACACTAGCCGCAACGGCGTGGTTGATAGCCTCCTTGGTCTGCGGCATGATATCGTCGTCGGCTGCTATGATGATAATGGCAACGTCCGTCACCTGAGCACCACGTGCACGCATAGCGGTGAACGCTTCGTGACCAGGAGTGTCGAGGAAGGTGATGTGGCGGCCATCGTCCAGCCGTACATTGTAAGCACCGATGTGCTGTGTGATACCACCAGCCTCACCTGCGATGACATTGGTCTTGCGTATGTAGTCAAGCAACGATGTCTTACCGTGATCGACGTGTCCCATCACAGTAACGATAGGAGCGCGTGGCACGAGATCTGACTCATCGTCGGCTTCTTCGTTGATAGCCTCACTGACATCTGCACTGACGAACTCTGTCTGGTAGCCGAACTCCTCAGCCACGAGGTCAATGGTCTCCTTGTCCATGCGCTGGTTGATGGATACCATGATACCCAGGCTCATACATGTACCGATGACCTTGTTCACAGGCACATCCATCATCGTAGCCAGCTCGTTTGCTGTCACGAACTCTGTCAGCTTGAGGATCTTGGAGTCGCGTTCCTGCTCCTCCAGCTCATGCTCCATGCCGGCACGTATGTTCTCGCGCTTTTCGCGGCGATACTTAGCACCCTTGCCAAAGGCTGCATTCTTACCAGCTGTTAGACGAGCCAGAGTCTCACGCACCTGCTTTGCAACATCTTCCTCGCTCTGCTCTGCTATCAGCACAGGCTCTGCAGGCTGGTTCTTGCGCTTGCGGTTGCGTCCTTCGCCCTGCTGCTGGTTCTTCGGCTGCTGGTTGTTCTGTTTATTCTTCTTGCCACTGGGCTGGTTGTTCTGTTTGGCAGCCTCGGCCTTGATGTCAACGCGCTCTCCCTTCTTGCGTGGCTTACCCTGCTGGGAGCCAGCACCCGGAGCTACATTGTCGGCACCTTGTCCTGCACCCTTCTTACGCTTCTTGTTGCGGGCGGGACGGGTACTCTGGTTCAGAGCCGAGAGGTCTATATGGCCTTGTATCTTCAGGTTGAGTGCAGGCTCACGCGGTGTATTCAGTCGGAACACGCCATCCACCTCCGAACCTATAGGCTGCGGTTCCTTATGACGGCGCGGTGCTGGCTGCTCTGCTGGGGCTGGATCGGCCTTGACCGGCTCTGCCTGACGCTGTGCCTCCACAGGCTTCTCAGGCTCAGCCTCCTTAACAGTCTCCGCGGGCTTGACTGCTTCCACGGTCTTGGCAGGCTCAGCATCGAGGTCCTTCACCTCAGCCTTTGGAGCCTCTGCCACTACAGGAGCCTCAACAACTGGTGCCGGCTTCACAGGCTCTACGACCTGCGGTTTCTCCACAGGAGCCTCAACCTTGGCAGGTGCTGCGACCACCTCCTCTGCCTTTGGCTTGGCTGTCACAGGGTTGCCTTTGCCATCAAGGTCTATGCGACCCAATATCTTTGGTTTCTTAACCTCGGTCAGGGGCAATGCTTCGCCGCTGTCTGTGAGGACAATGGTCTCCTTCTTGTCCTTGGAGCGACGGGCAGACGAAATCTGCTGGGCCTGAGACCGAACACCCTTGTCCTTATTGAACTCAGCCTGCACCAGACTGTACTGCTCATCCGTGATGCTTGCATTAGGATTGGCCTCCACATCGGCAAATCCTTTCTTTTGCAGGAAGCTGACAACGGTCTGCAAGCCGACGTTGCACTCCTTGGTGACTTTATTTAATCGTATGCTCATGTTTTGCTCTGATGATGTTTTTAATTATTCAAGTTTAGCAAGCTCTGCTTGCTTTGGAAGTTAAAGAAGTTATGCCGCTTTGCGGCGGAAGTTATAGGAAGTTAAAAGACAAATGTTTTGCAGGATATTATAATTAATATCAGAAGTATTGTCCTTTCGCTCGACCTTTGGTCGCTTCATACTTGAAGAACTTCCGTGACCGGAGGTCACATAACTTCTTTAACTTCTTTAACTTCCAACATGCGAAACTTGAGTTAATTTTCTGTCGCCTCCTCGTTGGCAGGCTTCTCTGCCTCCTCATCGTCGGCAAACTCCTGACGCAGTATGCGCAGCACCTCATCGACAGTCTCCTCTTCGAGGTCGGCCTTATGGATGAGCATCTCACGTGGAGCCTCCAGCACCGCACGGGCTGTTGTCCAGCCGTTATTCTTCAGTTCCTCAATGACCCAATCGTCAATCTCATCCTTGAAGTCATCTAGGTTGAGGTCGTCAACAAGCTCTTCTTCCTCGCCCTCAGGCAGCTCACGGAACACGTCTATCTCTGTCTCGGAAATCATCGATGCCAGACGTATGTTCAGGCCGCCCTTACCGATAGCCAGCGAAACCTGGTCGGGGTCGAGATAGACCTCACAGTGCTTCTTCTCCTCATCGAGATGCACACTGTTGACCTGCGCAGGACCAAGTGCACGGCTGATGAGCAGCTGCAGGTTGTTTGTCCAGGGTATGACATCGAGGTTCTCACCACGCAGCTCGCGCACTATACCTTGCACACGGCTTCCGCGTACACCCACGCATGCTCCAACAGGGTCGATGCGGTCGTCGAAGCTCTCCACTGCAATCTTGGCACGCTCGCCCGGTACACGTGCAATCTTACGAACCACTATCACGCCCTCGGCAATCTCAGGAACCTCGTTCTCCAAGAGTCGCTTCAGGAACTCAGGGCTGGTGCGAGAGAGGATAATTTTCGGGTTGCCGGTGCTGTTGTCAACGCGAGCCACGACAGCACGTGCAGGCTCGCCCTTGCGGAAGAAGTCACCGGGAATCTGCTCTGCCTTAGGCAACAGGAGTTCATTGCCGTCCTCGTCAAGGAGCAGAACCTCCTTGTGCCATACTTGATAGACTTCGGCTGAGATAATCTCACCGACCTTCTCAACATACTTGTTGTAGAGAGCATCGTGTTCCAGCTCCAGGATCTTGGAAGCTAGTGTCTGACGCAGTGTCAGGATGGCGCGGCGACCGAACTTCGAAAAATCGACAGGCTCACTCACGTCCTCGCCCACCTCATAGTCTTCAGCTATCTGGCGTGCCTCGTCCAGCGAGATCTCCAGGTTAGGGTCTTTTACTGCACCGTTTTCCACCACCGTGCGGTTACGATAGATCTCCAGGTCGCCCTTATCGGGGTTGACGATTACGTCATAGTTCTCGTCGCTGCCCACGGTCTTTGCTATCACATTGCGGAAGCTGTCTTCCAGCACACTAACAAGTGTGGCACGGTCGATGTTCTTTGTCTCCTTGAACTCCGCAAAGGTTTCAATGAGCAGGTTGTTTTGTTTCTTTGCCATGTTATATTGATTTTGATTATAATCCAAGTTATTTGAAGTCGATAACATACTTACCCGACCTCACTTCAGCCATAGGCACAGTCACAGGCATATCCTGCCATACAGGACGCTTCTTGCCTTCCACCTGCACCTTCTGCCGTACTTCCAAGGCAACGCTATCCGCATCGACAGCGGTGAGCAGGCCACGTAGCTTACGGTTGTCGGTGGTGGTCACCTCCACCTGCTTGCCGATATGGTTCTGCCACTGTCTAAGCACCTTGAAAGGTTGCCCCAGACCTGCGCTGCCAACCTCCAGCTCATAGTCTTCCTCTTCACGCGAGAGGTGGTCTTCAATGAAGCGCGACAGCTGCACACAGTCGTCAATCCACACGCCGTCGGCATGGTCTATCTCCACGGTGATGCAGTCATCGGGGGTGATGGTCAGGTCGGTCAGGAAGTAGTCCTTTCCGTTGAGCCACTCGTCAACGAGGGCTTGAACACGGGTCTTGTCAATCATCTTAATGATTTGATGGTTTGCTATTTTGAGTTGTCTTTTAATAATGAAGCGAAGAACCGTGCGGCCCCTCGCTTCATCTTTTGCGCTGCAAAATTACTGCATAACACCGAACCTTACAAACCTTGCGCCAACTTTTTTTGATTTACAGCCTTATTTATAGGTATATTACAGCATAGACACCCCATTATAAATATACATAATTTGCATATTTCCGCGAAGAATATGGACAACTACTCTAGATATCACACATTTTGACAACTAAAGCTGCTGGTACATCAGCGTAATATAGCTTTTCCTCAGCAAATAATCGAAACATCGGCACGAAAGGATCGTTTCATCACCACGAAAGGGGTGAAACGTCGGCACGAATGGAACGTTTCGACGGCACGAAAGGGGCAAAACGTCGGCACATAAAATCGATTATTTCGGCACATTTCTACTCGCTGCACACAAAAAAAACCTCACATCAAACGACATGAGGCTATCAAATCTCCCAGGCATCACAGCCCTGTGATGTGGCAAAAAGGCTCCTTATACCACTATATCAAGACGCGTTTACGCCAACGAATGGCGTAAAACCCGCTCCATAAAACTGTATGAATATCCATTCCATATATGCATTTCTTTTGTTTCTCCTATGCAAAGATACAACGACAAAATCGGATAGACAATAGGGTGAAAACGATTATTCCAAATTCACGATTTCCCCACATATCGTACCATCAGCGTCCTAAAGGGCATAAATCAGCAGGTCTTTATCTTCAACACTAATTACCATAAATCGAGCCACGAATTTGTCATTAATGAGAAATTATATGGGACATTCATGATAATTACTCGACTTTCGCAAGCTCCGCTTGCTTGGAAGTTAAAGGAAGTTATGCCGCTTCGCGGCGGAAGTTATAGGAAGTTAAAGGACGAATGTTTTGCAGGCTTGTATAACCAATAG
>JAFZQR010000098.1 GCA_017620295.1 Bacteroidaceae bacterium | reverse complement strand
TTTTTCTTTTCCTCCGAAGGAGCAGAGCGGGCTCTGTGACTGAGGAGAAAAGGAAAAGATGCGACAAAGAGTGACATCAGACATGAAAACACCTACAGGGAATAAATTGTGTAAAATAATTGTGAATACCTACTTATATATACAAATATAAACAGGATGTACAGCGCGGCCAAAACCAACAGAAACAGCAGGCTGTACAGATTTGCTTTTGAGGCGTATTTGACGTTTGAAAGGGAGGACAATTAAGCTGTTCCATATTCCAAAATCTTTTATTCAGTTGCAAATTCACAAAGATAATCTAAAGCGGCACAACTTTTTATTTGTATTTTTGCCGCGGATATTCACCAAATTACAATAGGTTACTATGCTTAATCTCAAACATCTTTTAACTGTGCTGGCTGCAGGTGTCTGCACGGTGTCAGCTACCGCGCAAACCGACATGACATCCAGCATCACCAACCCAAGCTTCGAAAACGGCACCACAGGATGGGTGCACTCCGGCATGGGCGCACAAGGGAACAGCGTCTTTTCCATCAAAGAGGGGAACACCTACATGGAGAAGTGGACTGGCAAGGGCGGCAGCGTGGGGTCGGCCAAGCTGACACAGGAGCTTACCAGCCTTGCACCTGGCAACTATCTGCTGAGTGCTGCCGCACAGAACATCCAGGAGGACACACCGGATGCAGAACAGACAGGTGCCTGGATATTCGCCGGCGACAACAAGACCGTTGTCAGTGTGCGCGACACCTACACCGTGGCGTTCAATTTCGTTGCGGGAAGCATCACCATCGGGTTCGAGGCTAAGGATGCATCGGGCAACTGGATAGCTGTGGATAATTTCCGCCTCACGCTTGTAGGCAGTGACCTCTCAGCAGAACTGGCATCGGCCATTGAGCAGACAGAGAGCAAATACGGCAATGCCACGGGCAACGACAGCCAGCAGCTGAAGGATGCCATAGCCTCGGCAAAAGCGGTTGCAGCCAATGCTGGCGCAACAGCAGAGGAACAGGCTGCAGCTATTGTGAGAATGGAACAGGCTATAAGCATATACCTCTGTGCCAATGCGAGCGCTGAAAACCCGTTTGACATGACCGACCACATCTTGAACCCCAGCTTTGAGACGGGCGACTTCACGGGGTGGACAGCGACAGGCTTTAGCACGCAGAACAACAGTATCTTCTCCAGCAAGAAGGGTACCTACTTCGCAGAGCGATGGACATGGCGCGGAAATGCAGTTGGCGACGGACGCATAAGCCAGAAGCTGGCCGGAATGCCTGCAGGACGCTACCGTCTGAAAGCCATTGCACACAACATACAGGAGGACACGCCAAAGGCTGCACAGTCGGGTGCCTGGATCTTCACAGGCAACCACAAGGAGGATGTAACCGTGGCTAACACCTACGCCCTGGAATTCGTACAGGTAGCCGACGTGATGGAGATTGGCTTTGAGGCCAAGGGTGCCACAGGCAACTGGCTGTGTGTGGATTACTTCGAACTGGAATACATCAGCGACAGCTTTAGCGACATAAAGGACGAGTTCACAGCCCTTATAGCAAATGCCGAAGAGCTGGCTGCCAAGCGCATGAACGCAGCTGCGCTGGCTGCACTCAACAGTGCCATCTCTGCTGCAAAGCCCCTGCTGGAGCAGTCAACCACCGACAACTGGGGCGGTGCCGTCACAGCCCTCGAAGCTGCCATTGCCACAGCAGCCGAATCACAGGAGGCCTTTGCAGGTCTTGCAACGGCCATCAGCGAGGCTGAGGCTGAACTACAGAACTCAAACGCCACTCAGAAGGACGACTATCAGGCAGCCATCAATGCTGCACAGGCCGTCTATGATGCCGATTCGACCACCGACGCACAGGCTGAAGCCGCCATCACAGCACTGGCTGAGGCCACCTTTGCGTTCAAAGTACTGAACGGCACCGGCAGCGGCACGCCGCCCACCGTCACCACCGACTCACGCTTCATCCGCGGATGCACCTGGGCCTTCGGACGCAGCACCGTCAAGGGCGGCAACATCCTGGAAGAAGGCTTCTGCTGGAGCGAGCAGCCCGACCCGAAGGTCACTGACAACCGCACCACCGAGTACCTGAACCAGGCCGGCAAAATCTATTGGATTCGTGACCTGAAACCCGCCACCATCTACTATATGCGAGCCTACGCCATCAACAAGGACTATGCCGTAGGCTATGGCGACGTCATCAAGGTGGTCACCGTGCCCAAGGGTACCGTGGGCCACTGGTATAACAACGGTGGCGACGAAGCCTCCAACGACCGCATCAACTACGCCATCAACCTGTCGATGGACTACTACTGGAACAACCTGACCAGCATCCACGGCTTCGGCATCAGCGTCACTTTTGGCTCGGGTACTCCCACTGCCGACTGCAGCTATGGCGGCAGCATGCGCGTGGGACCCAGCAGCAGCTATCAGCAGCCCGGCACCATCATGCACGAAGCCTTCCATGGCATTGGTGTGGGAACCCACAGCATGTGGTGGAACGGCGAGATGCGCTCCGCCGGCAACCGCGGCGACTGGCTGGGCGACCGCGTCACGGAGGCTGTACGCTTCTGGGACAACAGCACCACAGCCGTCATCACTGGCGACGACATGCACCTCTGGCCCTACGGCTGCAACGGCGCACAGGAAGACACCCACAGCGACAACCTCTACTGCATGATGGGCATACTGGCACAAGCACTCAACGAGGACGGCCTGCCCGGCTCCGGAGAGATTGGCTATGCCCTGCCCTACTACGCCTTCAACCACGAGGACGGCGTGAAGTACTACATAAAGAACGAGGACGAGGGCCACGGCCTGCGCAGTGCCTATCTTGTTGAGACAGCCACACACACACTGCAGTGGAAGACCATGAGCGCCGAAGAGGCTGCTGCCAACGATGCTGCTGCCTGGTACATCAGCTTCACGCCTTCCAACCAGTACTACCAGCTCCGCAATGCTGCAACAGGCTACTACGTAACCTACGCCAGCGGAATAAAGACTGTAAAGCACAACAGCCCGACCTCTGCCGACAATTTCCACCTGATGCGCGGACGTGTGGATGTAGATGGACACCGGGGATACTACATCATCCATCCTGAAAGTGCGTCAAACCCGCCAGTTCTTGCTGCCAGCACAAACGGCAAGACTATAAGCAGCTCATTCAATATCGCCAAGAGTGCCACCACACAACGATGGCTCATACTGACAGCCAACGAGGCCCTGAACTTCGACAACGGCAACGTGGAACAGGCACGGACAGAACTGGCTGAACTGCTGGCCCGCATACGCCAGCTTGCTGCAACACCGCATACAGAGGATGTGGAGAATGCCGACGCTGACCTGACAAACACACTGGACGACATCGAGAACCAGGCGGCTGCATGCACCAAGGGTTCGGAAATCACAGCACTCACAGAACAAGCCCAAACGGCGGCTGTCAGCTTCCTCTCAAGCGTGTCTGCCTCAGACGAGACACAGCCCTTCGACCTCACATTCATGATTGTCAACCCCGACTTCGACAGCGATGCCACATCCGGCTGGACATCCACCAACGGCACACCTGGCTATGGCGCACAAGGTGCAGAGTTCTACGAGAAGGCATTCGACTATTATCAGATCCTGAAGAACATGCCTGCCGGCAAATACGAGCTGCGAGCCTACGCCTTCCAGCGTCCAGGTGCTGCCGATGCCATCTATACAAAGTACAATAACGGAACGGCTAAAGTCACCACATCGCTCTACCTCAACACCACCACCAACGCAAAAGCTGTGAAGCACATCTGCGACGACCGCCAGCCAAGCGCACTCGGCGGAGTGAGCAGCGACAAGCAGATGGCCGATGGCACATACATCCCCAACAGCATGACAGGTGCTGAGAAATACTTCGCAAAAGGGCTTTACGACAACAGCGTCACGGCCAAGCTCGCCCTGAGCGGCAGATCGCTGCGCCTAGGCATCAAATGCACAAGCGCCCCGTCATCCTACTGGACAATGTTCGACCACTTCAGGCTCTACTTCTATGGCGGAGCAACGGGTACTGGCATAGCACCCGTCAGCGACCCACAGACCGTCGGCAACAAAGCAGATGTCTATGACATAGCTGGCAGACGCGTAAACGACACAAAACGAGGCCTCTACATCGTAAACGGCAAGAAAGTAGTCATCAAGTAGGAACTCATATACCTATAACACGGCCTCGCTCCATGAAACACCAATGGAGCGAGGCCTTAAAGTATCTTAATCCTTATTAATGAATAAGTCATCCATCTTCACCTGAGACTGCATGATGCCACTATGGGCATTCTGTCTGACGCCATAAGTTGTAATCATTACCAATTGGAGAGCATTATTTGACTTTGTGACTTCACGGAACACCGCCATTTTCTTCTTTAGTTTCTCCTCATACTCCTTATCAATAACAAACTCATTGACAGAGAATTTTATTTCACAGATGTTCGTAGTTCTGTCACGTCTATCTATAATTAAGTCTATCTGCGCCTTGCCACTGTCCGATGCCCCATACCATGAGGAAACATCAGTAAGCAGAGCACTGATGCCTATTGCTTTCTTAACCTGAGCTATATGATCCTTACACACCTGCTCAAAAGTCTGACCCGCCCAACCTTTCTTAGCAGGATTGTCCAAGAAGTGAGTCCAGAAATGTTCATCAGGATTCTGCTTACCTTTCATAAAACGAAGGTAAAACAATGTGAAGTAGTCCGAGAGTTGATACACCACATTCTTGTCTTCGTATCCATAAGTATTATAAGCTCTTACAAACAAACTATCTTTCAAATTTTTCAGCATCTCTGTTAGCAGGCCATTGTCCTCCAATTTCGCATCTCTGATAATCTCATTCCTCGTGAGTCCTGATTTCTTGTTGGACAAAGCTTCAATAATCTTCAAATACCCCTTGGATGTCCCAAAAAGAGTTTCATAAAGATGGTCAAATTCATCCCACAATGAGCCATTGCGTTTGAAGAATATAGTGTCTATATTGGCAAGATACGACAATTCGTTGTCTATGAGTTTCAAATAATAAGGTATGCCACCCATAACCATATAACATTCCACAATGTCATAACGACTCCATCGAATGCCACGTGACAACAGATAACGCTCTGTCTCCTGCAGAGTAAACGGCATTAGGTACAATCGTCTAGCCGCACGGTTAAACAAGCCGCCTTTGTCTGATAGGAGTTTATTGGTAATCCATGTTGTCGCAGAACCGCAAGCAATGAGCATGAGGTCATTCTGCTGTGCACCCCAATCGTTCCAAAAGCCCTCAAAAGCGGCAATAAAATCACTTTGACGAGTATCAAGCCAAGGGAGTTCATCGATAAATATTATTTTCTTGCGGTCTTCTTTGATACTTTTAATCAACTTCTTCAGCTCTGCAAAAGCTTCCAGCCAATCGCTTGGAATCGTTTTTACGGAAGAGCCATATTCCTGTAAGGCAAGATAGAAGTTCTTTAGCTGAGTCTTCTTATTCTTTTTGTATAGTCCCGTAACCTTGAAATCATAAGTATCATCAAAGAATTCCTTAACGAGAAATGTCTTCCCGACACGACGTCGGCCATACACTATTACAAATTCCGATTCCTTCGAATTACGGTATTTCTCCAATTGGCGAATTTCATAATCGCGACCAATAAACAGGTTCTTATCCATATTGTTGTTGCTTTTGCCCGCAAAGTAAATACGAACCAACCAAACATGCAAACTCAAGTGCGGAAACTTACACAAATAACCTAGTTTCCGCACTTAAGTTAAGCAAAATAAGCAAGAAAAGACTAACTTAGGTGCGGAAACTAGGTTATTTGTGTAAGTTTCCGCACCTGAGTTTTCACTTTACTTTGACACATCGTCCGTCCTTGTACTTCACAATGGTGATGCCACGGACAGGAGCGCTGACACGCATACCGCTGAGGTTGTAGTAGCCCTCGATTTCGGAGGACTCATCGGAAAGGCCAACCTCATCAATACCCGTCACATCGGGATTACCACAGTAGAAGAGCTTGAAACCATCAATGACAAGGAGGTCGTTCTCTATGGCCTGCGTCAGCTTGATGCCAACCGACATATTCCGCTCTGCCGTTTGCTCAACGTTCAGTATGTTGTCGTAGCGGTCTGCATTGAGGTAGGCGATGATGGCTGTAGTGTTGGTGGGTACATAGATGCCAGAGTAGAGAGCCTCATTGCCGCCTTGATTGAGCTTGGAGGAGGCACCTCCCTGGGCAATGTGCTTGATGAGCTGGTTCCGGTTGTTGAAGTTGATATATGCCTTTACATTATTATTACCTGCGGCATAATCCTTCATAGCCGTTAAGGCGACTCCTGGGCGATGGAAGCCGCGTACCAACAGTCCATAGCTGCCCTTAGGCATTTTGACAGGAAGCTTGCAGGTGGCAGTGAAGACGGCATTGTTGGTGGAGTTGATCATACCATTGGTCAGTGCGGGCAGCCCCTCCCATCCAGTACCAGTTTCCAGTTCTGCATCGTCCATGATGAACGAGAGGTCGATGGAGTCGAGAACCTCTATGCTGGGCAGATAGCCCACCAGGTTGTTGTACAGAGCCTGTACAGCCTCTTCTGCCTCTGAGGCTGTGATGCTATCCTTGCCCTGCTCCACATCGTCAACAACAGCAAGGAAGGCGGCATCCTGTCCCTCGGCCAGTTCATGGTGAGGTGTAGCAGCCACGTTCCTGGAGCCGGCAATGAGGCGTTCCAACCGATCCTTATTAAAGGCAAACGCTGCAGCGTCCATCTCAAGGATTTCCTCGGGCAAATAGATCATCCAGAACTGCTTGGTGGCAGTGTTAGCGAAATCGAGGGTTGGAGTTGAAGGAGCCGTTTTTGCAACGCCGTCAATAGACAGAACATTGGGACTTTCAACCCTGTTGCTGCGAGCAAACCAGTAAGGCTTCTTCTTGAACACCTTGCCGCCAATGTTGAAGTCCGCTGTGATGCGAGCAGGCATGAGCTGGATGATATCCGTATTCTTGGGTTGCGTGTCGGATAGGCTGACAGAGGAACCCGTGTGGCGGAAGTATTTGCCGCTCTTGAGGTTGCGGATGTAGTACAAGCCTGTGAGCTTGTCGTAGATGACATTCCATGCGAATGTGCTGTCTGACAAGAGTTCGTCGGAGTTTTCAACGGCTTTATACATCAACTTGCCAGCAGCGGACTCATAGAGATATTTGGTGTTGGCTCCGAAGGCCATGTTTGTAATGTAGTAGTGGAGCGTGTCTATGCTCTCGAAACTGTAGAAGGGGCAAGCTCCATCGTAAACTGCGGGAAGACCGTCTTCGTAAAGTGCCTGCGCAAGGATGCAGGAACGGATCTGCTGCATATCGTTGCCGTTGCCCTCGTAGCAGATGTGCATACCGTCGCCGTTGCAGTTGTAGTTGCCACGGCTGGGGTCGTAGTTCTCGAAGAAGTGGCATACACGGTTGGCGCGCTCACCCAGCCACAAATAGTTGTCGGGGTGAAGTTCCGAACTCCAATAGCGTCCGTGCTGCCCCACACCCGTGCCGTGCATCATCTCATGAACCATTGTACCTGTGTTGCAGCGCCAGGGACCAACGTTAATCCAGCCGCCGTAGGAGCAGTCGGCAGTCTCGGTGCCAGGGCTGTAGTTGGCAGTGGGATGGAAGCCCTTGATGGCTGTCCAGGTGTTGTAGTAGGCCGTAGCCTCCCGCATGGCGTTGTCCAGCCACTCGTTGTGTTCATCATCTCCGTTCCAGAGGAAGGTGTATTCGGTCTCACCCTTTGGCAGGGTGATGACACGGACGGGGTCGCCGTAGCCCACGGCGTATGTGCTGGTCAAGGCATAGGCGCGCACCCAGTACTCGGTGGAAGGCTCCACATCGTACATGATATAGACGGGTGAGTTGTTTGTCTCGTCGTTTGTCTGGGAGTAGGAAGTGTGGTGGTGGAGTACTGTTGGATTGGGATGCTCGGCCCAGCAGAACCCGCGCTCAATGATACCGCTACCTGTAGCATGCATACGCCCCACCATAGCACTGCTTCCCACGATGACCTCACCAGTGGTCACACTCGGAACGGTGCCGCTACCATTCAGCACATTGTAAGCAAAGATAGCATCCACCATGATGTAATCGGCTGTTGCAACCTTGTCGGCATCAATGTCGCCGCTGGCTCTCAGTCCCTTGGCACTGTTGATAGCCGTTTGAAGCTTCTCCTGACCATTAGGTTTGCCAGAAGCCAGAGCCTCTTCGCCCTTGGCAATAATAGCATCCAGTTGAACGTAGAGTGAATTGCTGGCTTGAGCATCTGCTATAACCGCAGCCAACGCCCTGGAGGCGGCATCCCTACCCGTGGAGCCTGTCACAGCCTTGGCATTGGCTATCGCTTGTTGCAGAGCCTCCTTGATGGCGGTGTTCATACCCAGCGTTAACAGAGCCTCGGCCTGACTGATGAGCTCGGTGAAAGCCGCTTGCTCGGCAGCCTCATCGAAACCCAGGAAGTAGAGGTGGAAATCGTCCACACAACAGTAGTTGCCTGTAGCACTGATGGTTTGGAAACCTATAGCTACTTCACCCGAAACGCTGACAAACTGTACCTCATAGGTGCCATAGACACCCACCTCTGTGCGGCTGTCGCCAGCAAAGACGTAGCATCCTGTCTGCACCGCACTGGGGTTACTCTCCTGAATGTTCTGAGCCACAGCCGTAAGCATATAGCGACCGTTGGGCAAATTCTTGAGGGTTTGCCAAAGTTTGGAATCGCTCACGCCACCGCTCCAAGTCCACGTCTCAGCGTAGGTGTTGCCCACCTTGCCAAAAGTGTTGTTGCCCTGTGTACCCATTCCGCTGAACTGCCATCCGTCATTCCCGCTCTCGAAACTGGGATTTGTGATAAACGTTGTTACATCCATTGGATTAGTGGGGCTGGCCAGATGTAGACGATATGCCGTCATGGCTGCTTGCAGACGGCGCACGGCAGCATCCATGCCATCGTCCTGAGCGGCCTCCATAAGCACCTTCAGCGCATTGCACGCAGCCTCAAGCTCTGCACCCTCGGCACTCCCATCGTGCTGGTTCAGCTCGTCTGCCTCGGCTATCAAAGTCTCCAGATAGTCCTTGACATCCTGATAGATGAGCTGATAGCTCAGCCGGAAGTTGTCGATGCAGACATAGTTGCCCGTGCAGTTCTTGATTTCGGCTCCGATGCGCAGATTGCCATCCTTAACCACACAGGTAACGGAGTAGTCGCCTGGCTGGTTGAAATTGGTCTTCTGGTCGTTGGCATATATCCATGTACCGGTGCAGATCTTGCTCTTGTCGCTCTCCCTGACGTTCTGGCAAGCAACAGTAAGCGTGTAGGTTCCCACCGGCATATCAGACAGGTCCTGATAGATGTAAGCATCACCAGCTGTGCCGCCCGACCAGACTTCGCGATAGTACTCACCATGTTTCAGGGGGAAAGTGTTATTGCTCTGCCGACCAAACGAATTTGTCTTCCACACCGAGCGCCCTTCCTGTTCAAAGTCGGGATCGATGATGCGGTCTGTCATGTCGGTCTGTGCCCAAGCCGACATCGCAGCCATCATTGATGCGATAAGAAGTAGATTTCTAGTTTTCATAGGCAAGAGATAAAAAGTTAACAACTCAAGTTTCGCATGTAGGAAGTTAAAGAAGTTAAGGAAGTTATGTGACCTTCGGTCACGGAAGTTAGAGGACAATACTTCTGATATTGGTTATATCAGCCTGCATAACAATCGTCCTTTAACTTCTTTAACTTCCACCGCGAAGCGGCATAACTTCCTTTAACTCCCAAGCAAGCGGAGCTTGCGAAAGTCGAATTAACAACATTAGTATTTTGCAGACAAAAGTAACCATTTGCAATCATGAACTGGAGGTTTTGTTTATAAAAAGGAACACGTCTTAACAGTATTTAAGAAAGAGTAGTGGGATGAGAATGGCGTCCATGTCGGTGAAAAGGTGTACCTTTGCACGATAATTAAATTCAACAATGCTTGCAACACTACTCTACTCCGCCATCTTCATTGCCGCAGCCGTTGCGATGCTGGCCCTGAAGCTCCTGGTCAAAGGCGATGCCAGAGGCCCCATGCAGCACATCGGGGCATCCAAAGCCATGCGGGAGAGAGGCATAGGGTGCGTGGAAAGCATGGATGCACGAGAGAGGTATGAACGAGAGTTCAGGCCACATGCGAAGGAGAATGCATAATTCATAATTGACAATTCAAAATAAACAATTAACAACCCGCATCTACGCAGGAATATGAAAAAACTATTGATTATGGCTCTCGGTGCCACACTGGTGCTGACAGCATGCAAGGGGAAACAAGACGAAACACTCGAACCTACCACCGCTACTGAAGTGCCGGAAGGGGGACTGAAAATTGCATACATACAGGTGGACACGCTGATGTCGCAGTACCAGTTCTACAAGGATAAGGTCGTGGAGCTGAACCGCCACAGCGAGAACGTACAGAACACGCTGCAGCAGAAGGCCACAACACTCCAGCAGAAAGCCGCACAGTTCCAGCGCAACTACGACAACAACGTCTATACAACACGCGAACAGGTGGAAGGCGTACAGGCAAGCCTGCAGCGCGAACAGCAGCAGCTGGCAGAACTGGAGCAGCGCCTGCAGCAGGAGCTGGCTCTAGAGGCCGATGCCGCACAACAGGCTCTGCTCGACTCGCTGAACAACTTCCTGAAGCAATACAACGCACAGCGCAAGTTCGACTATATCATATCCAACGTCGGCAACGCACCCATCCTGCTAGCCAACCCACAATACGACATCACAGCCGAGGTAGTGGCAGGGCTGAACAAACGTTACAAGCCCACCGCTGCAGCCAGCGGCACAGCAGCCGACTCCACGGCAGTAGCACAATAACATGACTTACACTGAACTCCATTTCAGCATCAGCCCAATGAGTGAGGCGGCCAGCGACGTGCTAGCCGCCTTGCTTGCTGATATTGGCTGCGAGACATTCGTGCCAGACGAACAGGGCGTCACAGCCTATATACAGACCTCGGTATTCGACAACAAAGCCATAGACGCCATCATTGCCGACTTCCCGCTGGAAGGCATAAGCATCACCTACACATCGCAGGCCGCTGAGAACCAGAACTGGAACGAGCTATGGGAGTCGTCACACGAATTCCTGCCCATCCAGCTCCCTGGCGGAGGTTCCATAGAGATACGCCCCAGGCAGGCCTTCGGCACAGGAGAGCACCCGACAACACGGATGATGCTGGAGTATATCATGGAGCAGCAGCCACTCAGCGGCAAAACCGTCATTGATGCGGGCTGCGGCACAGGCATACTAGGCATCACCTGCACCAAGCTGGGTGCAGCACAGGTCTATGCCTACGATATCGACGAGTGGAGTGTCAGCAACAGTCACGACAACTACCAGCGCAACGGGCTGGAAGGAAACATACTGCACGGCGATGCCTCCGTGCTGAAGCAGCTGCCACAAGCCGACCTCATACTGGCCAACATAAACCGCAACATCCTGCTCAACGACCTGCCAGCATTCAACGACGCCCTGCTGCCAAACGGACTGATAGCCATCAGCGGGTTCCTGGCCGACGACGTGGAGCTGCTGCGACAGAAGGCTGAGACACTGGGCTTGCATTTCATCTGCCACAGAGCCCTAGGCGAGTGGCACCTGCTGGCTTTCGAGAAGAAAGCTGCTGCACCTACACGCATATTGCAGCTCCTCTCACAAAACTACCCAGATGTGGCAGCCGCCTCCACTGAAATCATTAATCTGGAAGCTATACTGAACCTGCCTAAGGGAACAGAACACTTCATGGCCGACATCCACGGTGAGTATGAAGCCTTCCTACACATACTGAAGAACGCTTCGGGCAACATCAAGCGTAAGGTCAGAGAGCTATACAAGGACACACTCAGCGATGAAGACCTGCGCGAGCTATGCGCCCTGATCTACTATCCCGAACAAAAACTGGAGCTGATCAAAGCAGCCGTGGAACAACAGTCGCAGACAGCATCCGAAGCCAACGAGCGACTCAACACCTTCTACTCCACCACCCTCCTGAGACTGGTAAGCGTGTGCCGCTCAGTAAGCTCCAAATACACACGTTCCAAGGTGCGCAAGGCCCTGCCGCAGGAGTTCGCCTACATCATTGAGGAACTGCTCCACGAGACCAGTTCAGACGATGACAAGCAAGCATACTACCAATGCATACTGCAAAGCATTGTACACACAGGGCGAGCCGATGCCTTCATCGTTGCACTGGCCGATGTCATACAGCGACTGGCCGTTGACCAGCTACACATACTGGGCGACATCTACGACCGCGGACCTGGAGCACACATCATCATGGACCGTCTCTGCGAGTACCACAGCTTCGACATACAATGGGGCAACCACGATGCTCTATGGATGGGAGCCGCTGCTGGCAACGACTGCTGCATAGCCAACGTGCTGCGCCTCTCACTGCGATATGGCAACATGGCCACACTGGAGGACGGCTACGGCATCAACCTCGTGCCACTGGCCACCTTCGCAATGGAGACATACGCCAACGACCCATGCGACCTCTTCGGACCGAGACTGGACCGCGACGATACCACCCACAACGAGAAGACCCGCAGGCTGATAGCACAGATGCACAAGGCCATCAGCATCATACAGTTCAAGCTGGAGGCACAGATGATCCTGCGGAGGCCAGAATGGCAACTGCAAGACCGCCTAGTGCTGGGACGGATTGACAAGGAACGCGGTGTCTATGTGCTGGACGGAAAGGACTACGAGATGACAGACACCTTCCTACCCACACTGGACACGGCTCATCCCTACGACCTTACAGCTGAGGAGGCAGAGCTGGTGAGACAGCTGCACCACTCCTTCCGAGTGTCAGAGAAGCTCCAGCGCCACATCAAGTGCCTCTTTGCTCACGGATGCATGTACCACATCTGCAACGGCAACCTGCTCTTCCACGCTAGCGTACCGCTCAACGCTGACGGCACACTGAAGGAAGTGGAACTGGCAGGCCATCACTACAGCGGACGAGAGCTGCTACATCAGATTGGCATGATTATGCGCTCGGCATTCAATCAGGACACCCCACGAGAGGATAAACTCTTCGCACGCGACTACTTCTGGTATCTCTGGTGCGGCCCCGACTCACCACTCTTCGACAAAGACCGTATGGCAACCTTTGAGCGATATTTCCTCAAAGACAAGACCACACACGCTGAGAGAAAAGGACACTACTACCTGCTGCGCAACAACGCCGAGGTCGTGGAACACATCCTCGATGCCTTCGGAGTGCAAGGTAAGCACCGCCACATCATCAACGGACACGTGCCAGTGCGTGTGGCTGGAGGCGAGAGTCCCATCAAGGCCGACGGCAAACTGATGGTCATAGACGGAGGACTAAGTCGAGCCTACCACCAGACAACAGGCATAGCAGGCTACACACTCGTGTTCCATAGCCGAGGCTTCGAACTCATACAGCATGAGCCTTTCACATCTGCACAGGAGGCCGTGCAACGAGGCACCGACATCCGCTCATCCAAACAGATAGTGGAGCTGAGCGGTCACCGGCTCAGAGTGCGCGACACCGACAAGGGGCGAGAGTTGCAAGCCCAGATAGCAGAACTCAAGGATCTGCTCTACGCCTACCGGCACGGCATCGTCACAGAACGCAGCCGCAAATAAAAAAGCTCAAAAGCAGCACACAGGATACACACACATAAGAAAAACACAAAACACGACAGGAAATGAAAGTAATGGCATTGCAGCGCCCATTGGAATGGACCGACACTGCCGCCAACCTCAGTATGTTCACTGAGGCTATAAGCAGGCATATAGGGGAGGATATTGATGTTATCGTACTCCCGGAGATGTTCAACACAGGACTCATTATGCAACCCCAAGGCATCGTGGACGATGGCACTGAGGTGCTTACATGGATGCGCCAAATGGCACAACGAATGAATGCCGCCATCACAGGCAGTACTGCCGTTCAAACTGAGGACACAACATTCCGCAACCGCCTCTATTTCGTACAACCCGACGGAAGCTATACCACCTACGACAAACGACACCTTTTCTACTACGGCGGCGAAGGAGAAGCATTCAGACGAGGACAGGAACGAGTTATCGTGAAGTTTCGCGGATGGCGCTTCCTGCTGCAAGTGTGCTATGACCTGCGCTACCCATGCTGGGCAAGATGCCACGATGACTACGATGCCATCATATATTCCGCCAACTGGCCCATTAATCGCCAACTGGCATGGGACACACTCATCAGAGCCCGCGCTATCGAGAACCAATGCTACCTGATAGGTGCCAACCGCTGCGGAGACGACCCACGCTGCACATACAAGGGTATGTCGGCAGTCATAGACTTCTTTGGCGAAACCGTATGCCAAGCCGAGCCATACCGTGAAGCCGACCTCGTTGTTGAACTTGATATGTCACGCCTACAGCGCTACCGTGAGAAATTTCCACTCATGGAAGACCAAGACAGGTACGAACTAATAGTCTGACTCATGCAAAATCCACGTCCAGCACGTTAATAATCATATCTGGACGCGAGTCATTCATTTTTCAATAATTCACTCCTTTTCAACTCCTTTTCAACTCCTTTTCAATTCCTTTGCAACTCTAATTCAACTCTAATCCAACTCTAACCCAACTCTAACCCAACTCTAACCCAACTCTAACCCAACTCCAGCTCCAAATCTCTTATAACAGCTTACAAAAAAAAGGGGGTCTCTTGCCCTCACGGGTTGGAGTCCCCTTTTGGCCGCAGAGAGAAAAATAAGGAGTAGAAAAAGGAGCAGAATTCGCGGCCTGTATAAAAAGGAATATATATCTGTATTTGTTCTTGCTTGAGGCTATGATTTCTTATTACTAGGCGAGAACACCTCATAGGTATCATCGTCAAAGAATATACGGACTTCTTTAATTTGGCGCTGGCGCCTGTCTTGATTTTTCGCGAGCAACAATTCCACCATTTGGGGAGTCAATTGCGGCATTACCTGTCCACTAGCTTCTATTGTCTGTGTTGCAGGCTCTTGTCTGGCAACTCTTGTTGGGACACCAGTGGACTGTTTTTGAACCCTGTTGTCAACCTCGACAGTTTCTAGAGATCCATCGTTATGAGTCTCTGTCTGATTTGTTTGACTCTGTCCGGCAGTTCCTTTATCAGAATCTGACGTACCATTATTGTCAACACCATTAGGGGTTGTAAACATATCACCTTCGCCAAACATAAGCCAAGATACGCTTATCTCAGGATAATGCCTGTGGATGGTTTCAACCAGATTACTGGTGGGACGTGTACGTCCCTTGAAGATACTAGATAATGTTGCAGGTGAGATACCCAGCTTCGCAGAGAAAGTCTGCTGGATTTCATCATGCATTTCCATTATTTGACGAATACGATTTTGCATCTCTCCGTGTTTAGTACCTCTTTCTTCGCTGCAAAGTAAGACAAAAGGATTTACATGCGCAAATTTTTGAATAACAAAAGTGAAATTAAATTACAGGCATATCTTTACAAAGCTAAACTTCAAAAGTCTAAAGGGTGTAAGCGAATAATTTACATTTCAAAAGCTAAACTATAAGAGCGTATTATCAAGCATATTAAACAAACGGCTTTATCAAAAATCCGCAAATATCTGATTTTATTTCAGTTATATATACGTTAATATACACCTAAGCCAGCCCGAAGGGCTAAATATGAATATTCATTACAACCCAATAGTCAAAATACATTCACATATACCCTCAAAGTACTAGTTTACAACATATTAAACATCTTTCAGCGTAGCGCATTTATATTCATTTATATATTCTATTTACGCAATTTGCATTTGTATAGTGTAAATTTACGGAATGTAAACAAAACAATTAACCCGTCTTTGACTTTATATATCTAAACCATCTAGCAGAATTGTATAAGCATGATTTGGGATTGTAAAACCAATTATAGGTTAAGTAATGTTAATGTAAATTTTGATTACTTCCCTTATGAGCGAGATTTACACGGTTGGTGTGTATGCCAGCAACTACCCAATTCACATAATACACGCCATTCTCAGAGGTCAAAAATGCCAGTTAAAGTGCTATAATATAAGACAGTTATACCCTATTATTCTTGTACACGAAAAAGCATGAAAAAAAAAACCGAGGCCATCTGACCCCGGTTTTTTGTAGCAAAAACAGCACAAACCTTAGTGCAAAATGAACGATACTAGCTCTACAAGTAGGTCACCAGTACCCAAATTTACACCACCTACACCCTTTGATGCTGCATCCGTTTTTCGTACTTCGCCAATAATGTTGAACACCTTGCGTGCAGAGAACTTGCTCATCGCTGGAAGGATACCATACCTGACAGCATACTTGTTCATCCCTACCCACGCAGCTATGCCATCTTCTGTACGTACAGGAGAGTAGTAGGCAAGTAGCAAATCGGAGTAGTGTTTGAACATCGCACCCAATGCCATCTGTATTGCGAAGTTCTTTGGGTCACTGTCAAAATATTTCACAATGCGATAAGCCTTCACTGCATCCTTCTTATCGAGTGCATCTATCAGTTCATAGACATTATAGTCCTTGTTGATACCTGTGTTGGCAGCAACGATTTCACGATCAACATTTGTCTGTCCCTGGGGAAGTGCCACGATAAGTTTGTCCATCTCAGTAGCTAGGCGAGAGAGGTCGGAGCCTATATGTTGACAAAGTATCTGGCATGCATCATAATCTATCCCTACATTATGTTGCTGCAAATAGTCCTTCACAAAAGGCGTGAGTTCATTCTCGCGTAGGCGTACTGACTCATACAACACCCCTACCTTGTCGATTAGCTGTGCCGCTTTTGTGCGGCGGTCGAGCTTTCCGCCATTATTACAGAATACAAGAACGGTTGTAGCAACAGGCTTGCTGAGATACGTAGCCAGCGACTCCACTTCATCAAGTTTCTGAGCGTCCTTAACCAGCACGACCTGTCGCTCTGCCATCATGGGGTAGCGCATAGCAGCACTGACCACCTCCGCCATAGTGTTCTGCGCACCTTGGAGAACCGTCATATTGAAATCACGTTCCTCCTCGGTCAGTGCATGGCTCACAATGAGATCCGACAACTTGTCGATATAGTAAGGCTCTTCGCCCATCAGATAATAGACAGGCTTAAACTGTCCTGCCTTGATCTGTCTCTCAATCTCAGTGTAGCTGATGCCAGCATCCTTACCCTTTGCCATCACCAGTCGTATTTAAGATGTCGGACAGTCTTATCCTCTTGCTTAATCTTTTCAAGGCTCTGAATACCTATCAGCACATGGTCATGCACATACTCCGACGTAACATGCCGGTCGCTCTCCGCAGTCTTCACGCCATCAGGAGTCATAGGATTGTCCGATACCAGCAGAAGCGCACCAGTAGGGATGTGGTTGGCGAAACCTGTGGTGAAGAGCGTAGCTGTCTCCATATCCACAGCCATAGCACGGGTGCGACGCAGATAGTTCTTGAAATCCTCGTCGTGTTCCCAGATGCGGCGGTTAGTAGTATAGACAGTACCTGTCCAGTAGTCATGTCCTGCATCGCGTATAGCCGAGCTGACAGCACGCTGAAGCATGAAAGCAGGCAGCGCAGGCACCTCTGGCGGATAATAGTCGTTGCTCGTACCCTCTCCTCTGATGCCAGCCAACGGGAGAATGAGGTCGCCCAGATGCGCCTTTTGGGTGATGCCACCGCATTTTCCGAGGAAGAGGCACGCTCTGGGCGAGATGGCAGAAAGCAGATCCATGATGATAGCGGCATTGGGTGAGCCCATACCGAAGTTTATCATCGTGATGCCATCAGCCGTAGCCATGCGCATGTTTGACGTGTAGTCGGGCTTTTCAATATGAAAATGGTCGCAAAAGATATCAACATAGTTGTTGAAATTGGTCAGCAACACGAGCTGGCCAAAGTCGGTCAAGGGATGCTGCGTGTAGCGTGGCAGCCAATTCTCGACAATTTCCTTTTTGGTCTTCATATATATAGGTATTCTAGGTGGGTTCTATTAATTCGCTTTGTCCTATTTGAAGCTATTTTTTGTGTGAAGAATGGCAGCTGATGAGGGAACATAGCGGGCTATGTGACCGAAGAAGCTGACATTATGCGCCAAAAAGGAGCGAAAAGAGGACAAAACGATGTTAGTCATATTTATTAATCATAATCGGTGGGAATTAATAGAACCCACCTATAATGTTTTGAGTCCATGAGACTCGCGCAAAGATAAGCATAAGTTTCCAAACAAAGGCTCAAATTAAGAATTTGTATAATTATCGCCTCATCTTCATTATTTATGAATGAAAACAGCTCGCTGTGAGACATCTATTTCCTATTTTTGTCTCCATGAAAGACTATCCACAACTGAACCTGCCGATGGCACAGCTCAAGGTGCGACTGACAAACGGACGTGCCGAAGTGTTCGACCCGCTCAGAGGCAGGTTTGTTGCGCTGACACCTGAGGAATGGGTGCGGCAGCACTTCACTGCCTACCTTATTCGAGATAAGCACTACCCTACCACCCTGATGGTCAATGAGATGAACATAACCTTAGGCAACGTTTCACGCCGCTGCGACACCGTGCTGTTCACCCCCGACCGCGAGCCTCGCATGATAATAGAATACAAAGCAACCAGCGTACCGCTCACCCGCAAGGTCTTCGACCAGATTACACGCTACAACATGGTGCTGCACACGCCCTGGCTCTGCGTAAGCAACGGTCTCCAACACGTATGTTGCAGCGTTGACTATCTGTCGGGGGCGGTTAACTTCCTTGACCACATACCTAATTATAATGAGATAACAAACCAATAGAGATTATGCACGATTATATACATATCAGAATTATACACCGTATGTTGCTGATGCTGGCCACGGCGGTGATGGGAACGGTGATGGTGTCGTGCAATGGAGGGCA
The DNA here is from genome assembly GCA_017620295.1 of Bacteroidaceae bacterium. GTDB lineage: Bacteria > Bacteroidota > Bacteroidia > Bacteroidales > Bacteroidaceae > Physcousia. The sequence goes on along the minus strand of JAFZQR010000098.1, from coordinate 1,778 downwards.
TGAACCAACGGAAGCCGACTTGTCGGAATTCGGCGAATATGTTTACCGACTTGACACTGCAGCAATGTCAAATGGCTTCAAGCAGATGCTGGCAGCCGACACCGACAAGGGAGACGCCTCCAAGTGGCTGAGGGCGCACTATGCCGAACCAGACAGCTTCGGGGCTATTCCACAATGGTTCTCACGAATGGGTGTTACCGTGGAGGCCGACTCGCTTCTATCATTTCTTCGTCGCGAGCTGCCGCTGAACGGATTGGATACAACGGCTTTCAGACTGCAACAGATTGCATCCGACCTGGATGTTGTGGAGGAACAGGCTTTCGACTCGCTGGGTATAGACATCAACGAGCTGTTGCCACGACTCGACTATAACCTTTCGAGGGCCTACGTGAAGTTCACCGTAGGATTAAGGTACGGTTTTGTACGTCCCGCAAGGTTGCTGAACAATCTCGACTATCGCGATGATCGGAAAGACTATGCCCGTCTGTTCGACTACACACTACCTGCCCCATCCGACTCGGAAGCTGTATGCAAACTTACTTCCATTGACCGGATGGAATACCTATTGCAGGCTGTGCCTCAATCAGATGTTTACCAGCTCTTGCAGGCTCGTCTGCTAGCTACCACCGACACCGCAGAATGCCGCACTCTGGCCATCAATCTGGAGAGATGCCGCTGGCAGCTGCCCCACCCCGATTTCAGCAGCCGCATGGTGCTGGTGAACATTCCATCCCAGCAGCTGTGGGCCATAGCAGAAGACAGCATCATGGATATGCGCATCTGTTGCGGCAGTACAAAGACTAAAACGCCGTTGTTGAGCAGTGCCATTAGCTACATACAAGTGAACCCCGAATGGGTCATTCCTCAAAGTATAGTCAAGAACGAGGTTGCTGTGCACGGAGGCGACTCAGCCTATTTCGGCAGGCATCGCTACTACATCATAGACCGTAGCACAGGCGACACTCTCAATCCGAAGCTAGTGACGCAGCAGCAGCTCCTCTCGGGGCGTCTGCGTGTGAGCCAGCGAGGCGGGGCTGGCAACTCATTAGGCCGCATTGTGTTCCGTTTTGCCAACGATTTCGCCGTCTATCTCCACGACACCAGCAACCGCAACGCCTTCAATCTGGAAAGGCGCACCCTCTCCCACGGCTGCGTACGCGTTCAGAAGCCGTTTGAGATGGCGCAGTTCCTCATGCCCGAAGCCGACGACTGGACGCTTGACCGCATACGCATAGCTATGGATATGAAGCCTGAGACCGACCGCGGACGCGACTATCTGGAAGAACACGCCGATGACCCTCGCCCCCTGCGAGCCATATCATATCGCGACATCATCCCACAAGTTCCTATATACATTATATATTATACTGCCTATCCCAATCCAGAAACCAGCACCGTCGAGATATGGCCCGACATCTACGGCTACGACAAAGTGATTGGAGAAGCTATGAAGGAACTATTGCCCTGAGCAGGGTTAGCCCAAATAGCAGACACTTACACCTTAAACTGGTATGCGTTCTCATTAAATGAGGGTGTGTCAAAATACAAAATCAACCTTTTCACAACTAATTGGACGAATTGAACGAATCCCGTAAAGACCTGTCTAAGAGGCTCCTCTGTAATTCGTTGTAAATAACATTGGGTAGGAGGTAAACGCTGATAGAAGTGTTTATCTCCTACTTCGCGTTTACCGACCTCCCACACCACCGTACAAGCGGTTCCGCATACGGCGGTTCCGTGCTTTGACACCTCCGAGGGCGTGCGTCTTGTTGTCTTCG
>JAFZQR010000097.1 GCA_017620295.1 Bacteroidaceae bacterium | reverse complement strand
TGCGGGTGCAAAGGTACGCCAAATATCATTACCGTGCAAGAACTTGCGCAAATAATTTTGCATTATCACGCATAATTGACATAGGATAAGGACAGGGGCAGGAGCCCTCGCGCGCGTACCTTTATCTATTATATATACAGGGAAAGGGGAACCGGCCCGCGGGGAAAACGCGGGGAACAGTCAGGGGAGATGATGGGACAAAGGGGGAAGAAGGAAAAGAAAAGGAGCGGGGAAGGGAATTCATTCTGCGTGTTCAATGAATCTGTTCACAAGTGTGAACAGCTAAATTCACAAGTGTGAATAGCTAAATTCACTAGAGTGAATATCTAAATTCACACTTGTGAACAGATTCATACATCATGCTGTTTGACTCCATGCGACGGCATGAAGGATATTGTCATGCGGCATAATAGACATCACGCAGCTAAATGGATGACGAGTTCAAGACTACAGGAAAGGGCAACACACGTCGCGTGACAGAGCCAAACATCTGACCATCAGGCTACTTTTTATCACGTATTTATCGTTGAGGTTTCGACATTATTATGTAATTTTGCAGTCGAAAAAGAACAACACAAAAACAATTACTATCATGAAACAGCCAGAGATAGACTGGGCAAACATTGGGTTTGGCTACATTGCTACAGATTACAACGTACGTTGTGCTTACCGCAACGGAGAATGGGGCGAGATTGAAGTATCATCGTCCGAGCTAATCAACATTCATATGGCAGCTACAAGCTTGCACTACGGACAGGAGGCCTTTGAGGGTTTGAAGGCATACCGCTGCCCAGACGGCAAGGTGCGTGTGTTCCGCGATGACGAGAACGCAGCTCGCCTGCAGAGTACTTGTCGCGGCATACTGATGCCAGAGGTTCCAACAGAGCTTTTCCAAGAGATGGTGACACGCGTCGTACGCCTGAACGAGCGTTTTGTCCCTCCATACGAGAGCGGCGCAACTCTATATATCCGTCCTTTGCTCATTGGCACATCAGCCCAAGTGGGTGTTCATCCAGCCTCAGAATACCTTTTCCTGATGTTTGTGACACCTGTAGGGCCATACTTCAAGGGTGGTTTCTCCACCAACCCATACGTTATCACACGCGACTACGACCGCTCGGCACCGCTCGGCACTGGAATATATAAGGTGGGCGGCAACTATGCTGCCAGCCTCAAGGCAAACAAAATAGCCCACGACATGGGCTACTCATGCGAGTTCTATCTCGATGCCAAAGAAAAGAAATACATTGACGAGTGCGGTGCAGCCAACTTCTTCGGCATCAAGAACAACACCTACGTCACCCCCGCCAGCACTAGCATTCTCCCCTCTATCACAAATAAGAGTCTTATGCAGATAGCAGAAGACCTTGGTTTGAAGGTAGAGCGTCGTCAGATACCAGAAGAGGAACTGGCGACCTTTGAGGAGGCAGGAGCATGTGGCACAGCAGCTGTCATCAGTCCAATCGAGCGCATTGATGACCCAACAACCGGCAAGAGCTACGTATTCTCAAAGGATGGAAAGCCTGGCCCGATATCAACACGTCTGTACAACACTATCCGCAACATCCAGTACGGCATTGAGCCAGACATTCACGGATGGACACGAGTGGTGATAGAGTAATTATCTAACACGAACAGATGTCGAAAGGGAAATTAGCTAAGTTCGCTGACATGGCGAGCTATCCCCACGTCTTCGAGTATCCATTTTCGATGCTCGAAGACGTATCTTTTGATATGCGGGGGCATTGGAGGGAAAGGTTCTTTCACAACGATAATCCCATAGTACTGGAGCTAGGGTGCGGACGCGGCGAGTACGCCGTGGGGTTGGCTCGTCGCTACCCAGACCGCAACTTCATAGGTGTTGACATCAAGGGAGCACGTATGTGGAGCGGTGCGACAGAATCCCTACACGAAGGCTTGAAGAACGTGGCCTTTCTTCGCACCAACATCGAAATTATCGACCGTTTCTTTGCCCCAGACGAGGTAAACGAAATATGGCTTACGTTCTCTGACCCTCAGATGAAGAAGGCCACCAAACGACTTACTTCCACCTATTTCCTTGAACGATACCGCCGCTTTCTCCGCCCTAACGGCATCATACACCTTAAGACCGATAGTCCATTTCTATTCACCTATACCAAGGTGATGGCAGAGTACAACCATCTGCCAATCGAAGCGTGTACAGAGGATTTATATAGCCCCACCCTTGGTATCTCCCATGAAGGACTAGAACCATCAGAAACAGCTTTAGACCTCTCCATCCGCACCTATTACGAGCAGCAATGGCTTGACCGAGGCATGACCATCAAATATATGCGTTTTCGTCTGCCAGCTGAAGGCGAATTATCTGAGCCAGAAGTTGAAATAGAGTTAGATGACTATCGCAGCTATAACCGCGAGAAGCGTTCTTCTCTCACCACCAGTCGCTGACAACTGATAAACGCACGACAAACAGATGAAGGGAGTTATTCTAGACGGCTACACAGCCAATCCTGGAGACCTCACATGGGAGGCTCTGGAAAGTATGTGCGAACTGACAGTCTATGACCGCACATCTCCTGAGGAGACTGTAGAGCGGGCCAAGGATGCAGCCATCATACTGACGAACAAAGTCTGTCTGCACAAAGCAGAAATAGAGCATCTTCCCAATCTAAAATACATCGGCGTACTAGCTACCGGCTACAATATAGTAGATTTGGACTCCGCCCGCGAACATGGAATAGTAGTGACCAACGTTCCAGCCTACAGCAGCGAGAGCGTAGCACAGATGGTGTTTGCCCATCTGCTATCCATCACCAACCGCACAGAACATTATGCCATACAAAACCGAATGGGCAGATGGTCGGCATGTCCAGACTTCAGCTATTGCGACACCCTGTTGACTGAACTTGCAGGAAAAACCTTCGGCATTGTGGGCTTAGGGAATATTGGCAGTCGTGTTGCTACAATTGCCCAAGCTTTCAACATGAAGGTAATAGCCTGCACCAGCAAATCTTCAGGAGCGCTACCAGCAGGCATAGAAAAGCGCACTTTGGCTGAGTTGCTACAAGAGAGCGACATTGTGAGCCTTCACTGTCCGCTAACCCCAGACACCCGACATCTGATTAGCCGGCAGTCGCTCCTGCAGATGAAATCTTCAGCCATCCTCATCAACACAAGTCGCGGGCCTCTTGTAAATGACCAGGATGTGGCAGATGCCTTGCAAGGCCACCGACTGAGAGCATACTGTGCCGATGTTTTGACAGAAGAGCCACCCCGAGCTGGCAATCCCTTGCTGCAATGCGACAATGCCTTCATCACCCCACACATAGCCTGGGCAACGAAGGAAGCAAGAACACGCCTGATAGACGTGGCTGTGAATAACGTCAAGGCCTTTATTGATAACAAACCCGTGAACGTTGTAGGATGAAGGTTATAGTATCTCAGGATATAGAGAATGTATGTCCCGAATTTGTCGGAGCATGTGTTGATGCTATTGTTGTCAACACCCCTTATAATGAACTGCTCTGGCAGGACATTGATGCCTTCTGCAATAAGTTCCGTGAAGAATTGACCACGGAATCGCTGAAGGAGATAACAAGCATCGCTGCTACACGCCGTGTCTATAAGGCCTGTGGCAAGGATCCGTCAAGATACCGTCCAGCATCAGAAGCACTCATCCGTCGTGTGCTTCAAGGCAAGGAACTATATCAGTTGAATACTCTTGTCGATCTCGTAAACCTGGCGTCAATAGCATACGGCTACAGCATAGGCGGTTTTGACGCCGACAAGTTTGTGGGCGACACACTTACATTAGGCATTGGACGTGAGGGCGAGCCATACGAGGGCATAGGCCGTGGGATGATTAATATCCAGGGGTTGCCTGTCTATCGTGATACCATAGGAGGTGTGGGAACGCCAACAAGCGATAACGAGCGCACAAAGATTTCCAATAGCACACATCATCTGGTTGTACTAATCAACGGCTATGACGGCAACGAACAACGTGTAAGGGAGAATGCGGAGTATATTCAGGACCTTCTCCGCAAGTATTGTCAGAGCGATGGCGGAACATACTTCATCTATAGATGAGCAACGAACTAACCTGTTGGTGTTCAAATGATAAATAACCATGTTGTCGATTTAGGTTTCAGAATGGCATATCAACATCTTTAACATCAATAATGGACTTATTATGTTTGCGAATGACTTAGCGGAGGTGCTGTTGCTAACGATTGTTTTTATGTTCTTCAGCATATCACTTTGTTTTTTTCGTGTATTTCTTTGTCCATTTTCGCATTTTTACCGACTTTTGTAGCGACTCTATATCATCAGAGCCCACGCCGAGCCACGACTGGTTGTATTAAATGACATACCGTCCAAAGGCGGGAGGCATCGGTGAATCTGAACCTATTCTGGTAAAGATTGCAAATTACCGATGTGGGCGGGATTAGGAGTCACGACATATTAAAAGGCGTCTTCAGGCGTCTTGTCTTTGACGTATAGGAATCTCGCAAATTCTTGGTTTAGTCAATGACGAGGCAACGGTGGATGTCCTCGGGATGTGTTTATACTCATCTCCAATGAAGACGTGTAGTTTAGTCTATTGATACACGCGTCAATGACAATTATATTGGAGACTGATATATACATGTCGGCGTGGGCTATCAGCGTTGCTCGTTCAACTAAACCGGGCAATGCGAGAGCCTCTATACGTGGGACGAGCAGCAGAGACAGTTCCCACGTCTTTTTTTTGTCGTAGCCTCAAATATCAACCAGCCTCTCAGGGGATTAGGGGCATAAGAAGTAATCATCGCATCGTTTTTACTCAGAGTACAGCCTATAGCAGTTGTGTATCGCAGCATCTCCCAAGCCATAGGTCATTAAACCACTTTGGATATTAAGGTTGCAGATGAGCCATCTCTGATAATTCAACAGCACCAATGTGCTGGCAAACAAATATGGACGAATACAGAATCTAACATATTTACCAACAAATCATTATCTATTATGAAAAAGTATTTCAATCTATTATTTGTGGCTGTTATGGCCATGACAACGAGCTATTTCATTTCATGCGGCGATGATGGAGATGACGAAACAAAAATCAACTTGGATGACAATCAAAATGAAAATGCTATCACATGGAACGACTCTACCCAATTCAAAGTTGACGCGTCTTTCACTCCAAGCCTGTCAAACATCCAGAAGACGTGGGTGGGAGAGTATACCGGCTGGGATGCCATCCAGAAGAAAAACACAGATATAACTCGTACACTAGTCCTACGTTCCAATTACACCTACGTAAATCAGATTGTTGGTACAATAAATGACAAGAAGGGATTGTTTGAGAGTGAATACGGCACATACACCTATAAGAATGGTGTCGTAACTTATACTTGTGAAGTAGACTCTGTCCTGAACTACACGGACCAGAACTTTAATGTCTATAGGGCAAAGCACTACTATGACCACCAGAGTACGACCTACACGGAAACAGCCCGCTTCACCGTGAGCAATCACGGCAAGCGTGACTGGATAACCAAAGACATGTATCTACAGTCGCTGACGGCGGAAAAGATTAATTTGACTTTCGCAATGCGACAGTTCGACGGCGACAAAGGGGACAAGCCAAACGAGTAGAATAATGGGCTGCCAAGGGTTATCTTTCCTCACGGCTCTTGCCCGTGAGGACTACAGTGAAGACACACTCTCAGAAGCACTGACGGCCAGAGGCGAAGCGCAGCAACGGCTCTTCGCCATGGCACGTCAGCAGCGGCTGGCATGCTTTCCGCGCAATGATGCTCAGGTAAGAAGTGTGATTGAGGTGTCCAACGTATGCCGCCAGAAATGCCGTTATTGTGCAATAGGCGGTAAGGACCAAGCACTCAATTACACGCTGAGTGCAGATATTATGTTCCGTCTCATTTCACACCTTGTAGAGAATGGCCGAAAGACTGTACTTTTACAGTCGGGAGAGAACGTCAACGACACATTCATATCGGATGTAACCGAGGCTGTTGCAAGAGCAAAGGCCAGATACCCATTCCTACGCATTATCCTGTGCCTAGGCAATTTACAACGCGAGCAATATTCCGACCTACACGATGCAGGTGCATCTGACTACATTCTGAAGTTTGAGACATCTAATGCGTCGCTGTTCTCCTACTGCAAGCCTAATGACACGCTGGCGAACCGTTTGAGCTGTATTGAGACGCTTCATGACGTTGGCTTCAACATTGGCTCTGGAAACATTGTGGGGCTGCCACGTCAGACATTGTCGGACTTAGTACAGGATTTGCTTTTAGCCCATGAGCTCCCGCTTGCCATGAACAGCACCACCATCTTCATCCCTGCAGAGAACTCAGAGTTTGCCAACGAGCCTTCCGGCGATGCCAACCTGACGTTGAACATGATGGCACTACTACGAATAATGAATCCTCATAGATATATGCCCACGACTAGTTCTCTGGAGAAGATGATACCGGATGGACAATACTTGGGACTCATGGCTGGTGCCAACACTGTAACTGTACACGATGGCACACCACCTGAGTTGGAAAAACATTTCCCAATATACTCATCGAAGCGTATCCGTCCACAGACAGACCATTTCCGTGATATTTTGGCACGAGCTGGCATGACCACGGACAACGCACTTTAAGAATTATTTAAAGAGCATTACCAATTGAGCTTCCGTATTAATTGGTGTCAACAGAAAAAAATAATGATATGCAAAGAGATTACATAGCCCTTTCCACCCCACGTTGGCAAGAATTTCAGGAATATCAAAGACTGGGACTGATTCCAAGGCATGGGGACTTCAGCCCTGCAGGAGTTCACTACCCCCCAATAACAAACTACCCTCCAATTCCACCTGAAGAGGCGTATAGGGACTTCCATGAGTTGGAGACTAGAAAGTTCGATGTCTATGTCCACATCCCATTCTGTCACCGCCGGTGCCTATTCTGCCACTACCCCAGCCACTATCACTGCAGTGAGAGTGAGAAAGACATATACCTTGACCATTTGGAGATGGAGATGCGTAACTGGTTATCCTTCCGCGGCATCGAGAGAATAAAGAGCCGAACAATACTGATGGGAGGTGGAACGCCAACGGATTTATCACCCTCTCAGCTAAAACGTTTCCTCACATTCTTCACGAAGTATGTAGACATCACCTCGTGTCCACAGTTCAACTGGGATGTGGATCCATCCACACTTGTAGGGGAAGATGGCTTGGAACGACTCAGAATTATAAAGGACTATCAAGGCGATAGACTTACCATAGGTATTCAGTCGCTGAATGATGCTGTACTGCGAAAAATGAACCGTTCCCATGATGTTGCAGTAGCAAAAGAATCTATACAGAACTGTCTCAACATGGGTTTCAAAGTGAACATCGAGTTCATATATGGACACCCAGGAGAGACACTTCAAAACTGGATTGATGTCATGGAGGAAGCTTGCAGCTTAGGTACGGACGAAATTCAACTATACCGTTTGAAAATCGAGCCTTACGGAGATCAAGAGGGAACCATCAAAAAGTTCTCAGCCTACCATGAGGATGAATTGATTTCTGTGGAGGACACTATCCGCATGAAAGAGATCAGCGACCTAATACTTGCAGACCACGGATACCAAGAAAACCTTCGCCGAGTATTCACGAAAAACAGGAAAAATATTTCTCTCTACGCCTACAACCAGTGTTGTAGGCTCAAGGACGAGGTCGGATTCGGACTTTCTGCTTTTAGCAGCCTCAACGACCGATTCATGATAAACACACCTGATTTCGCCGAGTACTACCAACGGACAGAGCAGGGGATGATTGCAGCCAACCGCTGCCTTATCCGCAACGCCGACCAGCAAGCACGATGGTCCACTATACTGCCACTCAAGAACTATTTCATTGACAAACAGCTTTTCCAACGTCTTAACCAAGGTGCCGATGTCAGCCAACTTTTCCGACGTCAGTTTGACTTGCTACTACAATATGGGCTCATCACAGAAGACGACAAGCGAGTTGAGCTGACTCCCACGGGAGCTTTCTACAGCGACGAAATTGTGCATCTATTCTATGAGCCCCAACATCAATCATTCCCTCGCAAAGATTTCATGGAAGGAAGTCTGAATCCTTTCAACATCTGAGCGGAATCATTACTTGACACACGATATGAACCTACACACTCAGACAACGCATACAACATGATCAAGCGACACATTCTATTTATTATTACCTCCATAAGCTCTCTAATGGCTTCTGCGCAGTTCGAAATCGCTATCAATGATGCATCCTCACTGGTTAGAGTCGGTATGAATCCACATCCGACGGACTCCGGAGATACGACACTCGCTTATACCCTACTCAACGCTTTGGACAATAATCATCCAGATTCTATAGAGTACGTATGCAGAGCTTGGACCAGAAAGGCGGCAGATGACACTCAGAAGGAAAAGGCATGGGGCGCACTGGCATACATCCTTAATAGAATGCTCGAAGAACGCAAGGGACAGTTCATCGACCAAGCAGACATTCTGACTGAGGATTTATACCGCCAATTCACAGACAACAAATGCTACAAACTGAAAGAGTATCTCGTGCTAAAGTTTGAGCTTAACGGATATAAACCCCGCTCCGTGAAACTACACATCGCAAAACGCACCTATTATGACGACATGCTTATGTTCAACGACCCAACACGCAACAAATGGGATCACACTGAACAAATCATGCACATGCTGCCAATATCCAATGGCTCAAAGGTCGTAGATATGGGATGCGGTTTCGGATACAACACATTAAGGCTGTCTGAGCGTGTAGGCGAAAAAGGAATCGTATATGCCACAGACACAGAACAGTCATATATCAAGTATGTCAACGACATCATGGTCCGAAACGGAATACACAATGTTATCGCCATAAACACCCAAACCAACACATTAGGCATAGAGGACACAGTTGACTGCATTCTCATAAGTTCATTATACCATATTATATATACGTGGTCGCGCGAAGACGAGCGGAAGTCGTTACTCTCATCCATCAAGGAACACCTCCACAAAAATGGATATATAGTGGTTGTGGATAACTACAACCTTCACGGAATGGAACTCAACAACTGTCATGTTGACCCGCAATTGGTTGAGGCACAACTTGCATATTGGGGATTTCGGCGTAAGAGCATACTGCCTTTGAGCAACCAGAGGTACATGATGATATTCCAACAAGACCAATCCTATCAGCCACATTTATCCGCAGAAGTTTCATCACACCAGCCCAATCTCTCAATCGAGAATCAACAGTCTATTATACACATCGGTAGCCTTGACAGCTATGACATTACAGACCGTGGCATAGACGCTGCGCAGTATGTATACGACTTCATGGGCGGAGGCCAACCCGAACTTGCCGAAATCGCAATACGTAAATACGAAGAACTCATACCACAAGAGAATTTTGGAGGGGAATACTCTGCGCTACAGTGGCTTTGCAAAGCCAGACTCGCAACAGCAGAACAACGAGAAACAATGCTGACAGCCCCACTGACACGCAGTTTCTACAATTATCTCACAGCAGATAGCTGCAATATCATACGATACTATCTCTTGCATAAGTACAAACTCGGAAACGACTCTATTAGAATGATATCAGACTCTCTTCTGGAGATGAGTGGCGAGGTAGGACGAACACACCGTTCCTATCTGGAAGACTATATACTTGCTCTCAATCCCCTTCGACCACAATGGGAAAAAACAGAGACTATCCTTAGTAACATACCCATTAAAGCAGGAATGAAAGTTGCAGACATTGGATCAGGAAGCGGATTTTTCACAACCAAATTTGCCGAAATGACCGGAGACGAGGGTATCGTCTATGCACTAGAGTTAAAAGAGGAACACATAAACAGACTACAGTCATTCATAACAGAGAACTCAATAAGCAATATTAGAATTATTCGCGGAAAAGAGGATATACTCAAGCTCCCAGAACAAGTGGACATCATGTTCATGTGTTCGCTATACCACATATTATATGGCGTTATACCCGACAACGACCGACATACTTATCTAACCTCACTGGTTGAACAGCTCAAACCAGGCGGCGAACTAATCATCGTTGACAACAGCCCTGTCTGCGATGACACCCTACCCTATCATGGACCATATATCGACCGACGCCTCATAGAAAGACAGCTGTCATTCTATGGTTTCCAGCTTGTTGACTACATACAAGTAATACCTCAGCGATACCTACTACGATTCAAACTAGTACCGTGACACCCCCCTAACAATGGAAGCTATCGGCATATCAGCAGCAATCCTCTCGACCGCATCCTGGGCTTTTGCAACGGTGCTTTTCGACCGATTAGGGAAGGTAATACCATACGCAGGCATCACATTCCTCAAAGGAACTTTTAGCATTGTCATTATGACATTACTCATAATTCCTATGGGTGGACTCACCGCACTAACACTCAAAGCAGCTACAATCCTAGTCATCAGCGGAATAATTGGAATAGGCATTGGAGACTCGCTCTTCTTCCATTCACTTCAAGACCTTGGAGCAAAAACACAAGTACTCTACTTCATGCTCGGACAGGTTGTCACGATGTTCCTCTCATTTATCCTTTTGGGAGATATACTCTCAATAAGGCAGTACGCCGGAGCTGTCATTCTCCTCTCCGGAATCCTAATCGTCATCATAGGCAAACAGGAAGACCATCCCAACAAGAAAAGGGGTATCATTCTAGGCCTGCTCTCTATCCTATGCTATTCCTTTTCATCTATTATGGTTAAGATAACTATCGGAGATGTCCAGGTCCTCACAGCAACATACTATCGTATGGTAGCCGGCACACTCTCCGTACTCTTCATCGGTGTTACCACCCATAATATCACCCCTTGGATAAAGCCACTATCCAATTGCAGCATTCTTTTGCAGTTTATCATTAATGTCATTGTTGTAACATTAGGAGGGTTTCTTCTATCCATGCTCGCAATCAAATATACCAGCGTATCCATCACATCCATATTATCTGCAATGGAACCTGTATTCGTACTCTTATTTGCCTTCATCATCAACCATGAGCGAGCCACTCAAAGAGAGATAATAGGATCTGCCATTGCAATATTGGGACTGCTGATAATAATAACACACTAAGAGTAACACCACAAGACCTATATGCCATTAAAAGTAAAACATATATTCTTAATACTAATGATTCCTATTACTATGCGACTGTCAGCCCAGACATGCACAGTGTCAGGCATCATTTCCGATTCTGAGGATAAAATAGCCCTGCCAGGAGCAAATATTTCATATAGCATTAGCGGTGAGAAGAAAGTATGTGTAGCTAACGACAAAGGGTTTTATACCTTTTCCATGCCACGCGGCACCAACACAACAGTTAAAGTTACATATATGGGATTTACTCCAACTACAAGAGTTGTGATTGCCAATAAAAAACAATTGCATCTCGACATCGAACTAACCCCAAACGAATCAGAACTATCAGAAGTTGTTGTCAGAAGTAGAGTACCTCTTGTTACACAGAGAGGTGACACAACCGTTTATTTTGCCAGTTCGTACAAAGTGCATGCAGACGCCACAGCCTACGACCTACTATCTCAAAAGCTTCCCGGAGTTGGGATGAAAGACGGCAAACTAATGGCACACGGTGAAGAAGTCAAAAGCATTGAGATTGACGGTCGAGAATACTTTAGGGGAGATGTCAATATGGCCCTGAGAAATCTCCCAGCCCACGTAATTAGTGAAATACAAATATACGACAAGCTTTCCGACTATGCCGAACTCTCAGGCTTTAATGATGGAAACACACAAAAAACCATAAATATACGTACTCGTCAAGGCACAGCCCACAGTCATTTTGGCAAAGCAACTGCAGGGGCAGGCGTAAAAAATATGTACAAACTATACGGTATGTACAATTGGTTCAATGACGATCAAAGATGGTCGTTGTTCACACAATGGAACAACATAAACGAGCAGAATTTCTCAATGATTGACCTATTGAGTGTGACAGGAACAGCCTCCACCAGTGCTCCCTCACAATCACCATACGCCAAAGGTTCGAACACAAATAATTTCCATCCAACAACCTCAGACGACATCTCATCGATGATGGTAGATGTAAGCGATTATGGCATTACCACATCACGCGCAGCAGGAACCAATTACTCCGATGAATGGGATAAGGGTAAGATGAAGTTCTCTGGACATTATCTATATAACAATTCAGATAACCACACTCGCTATGATATATATGATAGTTACTTTGGTGCCACGGCATCCAACAATCTACAAGCACAGACTGTAGATAATACAAACCTCAACCATCGTTTCAACGCTAAATATGAGTTCCGAATAGACTCATTAAACTACATCCTGTTACGTCCTGCACTCGCCTATCAAGGTAAGGACGAACTCTCGAACATAACGGCCTGGACAGTAACAGCAACAGACACAGCTCACCTATTACAGCAGATGACAAACACTGACCAATCTGTTCTCTCGACATCTGGAGAGGCCATGTTCATGCATCGGTTTGGTCGCAGCGGACATGTCATTACAGCAGATGCACGTGTCTCATATATGCGTACTGATGAAGACATATATATGGATTTCAGCAACGTACAAAGCGGCGAAGCAGCACAACAGAACACTGGGGTGATAAACAAGCAACGTTCTTTCACCTATATGCTGTCATATATTCACGCATTAGGCAGACATCACCGTCTGAAATTAGACATAGGATGGAGCAAAACCCTTGGTATGATGCGTCGCCGCACAGACATGATGACAGCCGGGAGTTCAGTATATTCTACAGACTCTCTTCTGAGTGGTTCGACGTGGTCAAATTTCGGGGGATGGCAAGCAAACATGGCTTGGCTAATGAATATGGGAGAAGTGAACATGGTTGCTGGTATTGAAGTGCAAAGATATAATCTGTATAACAGCAACGACCTCTATTATCTCAAGCGAAACTACATTACCCCTCTGCCATACCTATTCCTAAGGTATCATTTCAACAGGTCTCAACTACACGTGCAGTATAAAGCATCTCACAAATATCCAGGGTTGGCTCAAGTGCATGATGTTATCAACAATTCAAACGCTACTATGGCTATTAGGGGAAGCCTGTGGTTGGAACCCGCATACCACCATAACCTCACATCACGATTGGTTATGCCAATATCCTCAACAGGTGCTGTATTCGTTTTCTTCAACAATCTGGAACAATCAGACAACTATATAGGCTCGTTAAGGTCGCTGTCATCAGAGAGTTTTCAAGGTGAAGGAGAACGACGGAACACGCAAATCCTTTCATACCAGAACACAGACGGATTTTTCAGTTGGACATCCCTTGTGGCTTACGGTTTTCCTTTATCATTGGCAAGTTCAAATGTAAATCTCTCATCAATGGTAAAATATACGAAGACACCTGGCTATTGGGACAACCATAAGCAGTTCACCGAGCAATGGAACTGGAGTGCGAATGCGACTATGGGCAGCAACATAAGCGAGGATGTGGATTTCGTGGTAGATATTAATACTGTATATAATTCCAGTGCTAACATGACATTTGATAATATGAACGTGAACTACTGGTCGCTATCCTATGGCGCACAACTGAACTGGCAGTTCGTGCCTCAATTGAAATTGGTACTGGAATGCGGGCGCACTAATTACTTTGGATCTGGCACATCCCAATTCAACGCTACAATTAGCAATATAGCCCTAGCCTACAAATGTATGAAGGACAAACGAGGTGAACTGCGTTTCTCTCTGCATGACATGCTTGATCAAGACAACAGTTTCTATCAGACAACTACCGAACTGTATCGACGAGAGGTAACAACCAATATACTTGGACGCTATGCGATGCTTTCTTTCACTTACAATCTGAACACAAACCATTGACATAAATATGAACAACCTCAATCCAAGCCCCTCTCAAATGGTTGAGAAAAGCCATGAAGAAAGAAGCATATACTACAAAGAAGTGATATTTCTATTGCTGTTGTATATGGCATCTGTTGCACATGTCCGCGGATCTCTTATAGAATGCATGGATACAATTGGACATCCAACCGACTCGCTAAAAGCATTCATCTCCGCATGCCCGAACTCCGTGGCCATCAATATTCTCCATGAGGGTACTGTATTAAACCTTGCTACAGATGACAAAAACATGCTGGTGTGTTTGTCTGTGGCTCATCCTGCAATTCAGATGAGGCTACTAATGCAACCCACATCGATTATCATTGACCCGACAGGACGCAAGCGGAAACATTATGAGATAAGGTTGCCATCAGCATTGGATGTAAGGGACGAGTTAGAGACTCTCTGTCCAGATGATAATGCCGAACATGGTTCTGACGTTAGGCCTGACATTTCACCTTTGATAACTGAACTTAACCGAAAAGGTGCGATATTCCGTAAAGGTAGATCTGAATGCAGATTGGGTTTTCAGCGTTTCCATATAGAGCTAGACCGTGAAAAAGCTGCCATCAATTTTTATGTGCTTCTGCCAAAAGATGAGCTGATGCAGACTCGTAAGCTACGGACATCATGGACAATAGGTCTTGTCTCAGATAACGACAGAACAAACATGCCTCCACTAGAGGGTTCTGACGGAGGTGATATGATGCAGTTTGAGAGGGAACGGCATCCGAGCGAGGAAACAGACATTATAAAGTTGATGCAATCGAACATTCGCTGCTGGGAAAAATTCTCAATAGACGATGTGAATAATGCTAATGTTGACAGAGAGGATGAGTCAAGCACTCTAGAACAAGCTTTAGATGAGGCTAAGCTGGAAACAAAATACGGCAATGACACGCTTACACTGTCATTGGCAACATACGACCTACCACTACAAATGACACTTCTTATGCAGGGGCTGAGGATAACGATGGATAGTACAAGCATCGAGTTTCCTGCTGCGTATTGGGTCCGCGATAAAATACAGAGACATCCAAATGAAGTGAAGCCCTCTTTTAATGGTACAGAGAATAGAGGCACAATGGTACGTCCTGACATAGTTCCACTGCTAAGTGCACTTAACGACACAACGGCGAGTATTGTTCGTCCTAACGGTGATACGGAGTTGTCCCATGACTATAAAATCGACGTAGATAGGGAGACTGGTTTGATGACATTCAGAATACGATATCGGCACACGTTTGCACAGAAACGATTATTGGTGACAATCTATTCGTCGCCGGAAGGTTTGCCTATGGGTAATGAATTCATTGGACAGCAGCGTAGTGAAGAGGCCAGAAAGCATCCATTAGGTCTTGGAGAGGGTCTGCAACAGGCTGACATCGGACGGCGTACTATCAGAAAACATTTTAATTTACATTTATAACAACAAACATTCATGAAACATCCTACAATTATTCGGTATTTAACGCATTTCTTTCTGACTTGCATTGTGTTAGCAGCATGCTCTCCAGATGATGACATCACCCAACCAACTGTTTCAGTGAATCCAACCGACTTGAACTTGGCAGCAGGAACAGGAGAGTCCGTGACCTTCGAGATTCGCACTGACTATAGTTGGAGCTTGACCATCGAAGATGGGGAAGACTGGCTTAAAACGTCTAGCCGTAGCGGTACAGGCAAAACAACCATTACGTTACATACCATGTCGGCCAATGAGAGCATTGCCGAACGTTCGTGTATAGTGGTGGTGACGGCAAGCAACGATGGTTGCGAAGCCAAAGATACGGTAAGAGTGACACAGGCGGCACTGTGGGAGCCGAACTGTGAGGCGGACATGAGCGAAGATTTGCATATCGTGATGTGTTATGGTATTGCGGGAACTCTCACGAGCAGCTCCAACACGAGCTATGTACTTTATAACGTATATGAACGCAGCCGCTTCAACGAACTGAGGGGAAACAATGAAGCAATCTATCAAGAAGCGACGAAATCTGGTTCAGACTGGGAACGCATCAACATCACAAGTTCTGGAGCACCTGAGTTTGTCTACAACGATTGTGAGCCTGGCAAGAACTACACCATAGTGTTTATAGCATTTGCATCCAATGGCAAGCATGGTTCTATAAACTCACAAGACTTCAGCACTCCGTCGGCGAATGATGAGCGTTCAGCATTAGCAACCATTATGGCACATGAGGGGGCTACAACAGGTGTTAATGAAGATGGTGTAAGCTCATCATGCTATGCATGGGATATCAGCCGTGGAAGGACAACGACAGGCTACTACACTTATATCTGTGCCAGCACAGCATCGTTCACTACAATGGAAGGGCACAAGGGTGGCTATGCGGAATATCATGAGCCTGATGGCATTAAGGTGGCATGGAAGATATTTCTGGATCACATAAGCGACAATTTCAGCTCGCATTCCACTTCATTCAATTATGGATCTGGTGTAAGGAAGGAATACCTTTTCAACGAATCAAACAACAACGCAACAATATATTTCAGTGCCTCTCCTTCGGACAAGTATGTTCAGATTGTTACATGGAGCCGAAGTTCAAATGGCATGTGTGGACTGGTTTACGACATGGTATACGAAGTAGAGAATGGTCAACTCAAGACATCTTCCCCATATTCATTTACAGTAAGTACTACATCCTTATCCTTCGAGGCAACTGGTGGAACTAAGACTGTATCCCTTGGTGGAAATGACAACTGGACGGCCACGTGTTCGGACAATGCCTGGATTAGTTGTCAAGCTACAGGAACATCACCCGCCACAATAAACATTACGGTGTCTGCCAACAATGGTTCATCCAGACAGGGTAAAATCACGTTTAAGGGTACGAATAGCGGGCGTACATACGAAGTGAGCATCAATCAGAAAGGCAATGGCAGTGACAATCAAGGTTCAACAGATGTCGGACGTGACGAGTTCGATGGTGATGCTGACATAGACAACAGCTCAAATGATTTCGGACGTGATGACTTCGATGATGATACAGACATTGACAACAGCACCCGCCAAACAGGTGGTTTTACAGACTATACGACAATATAAACGAAACATAATCAACGACAAAGCATTATAAACCATGATTAAAAAACATTTCAAACTGACAGGTATTGCAATAATTGCAGCCTTAGCCTTCACGTCATGTTCCCTTGGCACCGACACGGAGATTACCATGACACCAGACGAGACACAGGAGTCCACGAACACTTGTAAAATGTACTGGGACAGCGATTTGCCATCATTCGACGACGAAGCGCCTGAAACAAGAGCCATTTCAAAGACATGGAGCAATGGTAGCATCCTATACCTGCGCTTCAAGAACGGTTCCAGCACGATTGCTGGCACAGCATCCTACAGTGCCTCATCAGGCTGGCAAGTATCTTACTCTGGCACACTGCCAACTGTCATCAGCGATACCGAATGTGAGATATATTATGTAGAGAACCAAGTATCAAAGAGCGGTAACACCATCACGCTTAACGAAAGTTCTGTGCTATATCAGGCCACTGGCACATACACGCACCCCACTTCAGATGCTCTATACATCACAGGCACACTCAAGCCTCATGTCTGGCGCATGAGATTCCGTGGGAATGTAGGCACAACCGTGACACTACCAGCTTCAGATAACAGCATCCAGTTCTTTACAAGCCTCAACGTCTCTACAGGTTCAACCGTAGCAACAAAAAAAGACATTACACTGACTGTTGATAACACAGGCTTCACGCCTTATATATATGGAGATTACAGCACAAGCAGCACGAGCAAGCAATTCAGCATTTACGTCAATAATTCCCAGAATTACTATCGTACTTTATCATCCAGTGTGCTACCTGTTGGTAAGGGTGGTTTCTTCACAATCCCGACAAATAACAATGTGTATGGCTGGACTGTTGGTGACATCGTTGTAGCAAACTGTGAGGCGACGGCCAAAGATTTTCTTGAATTCACAGATGGTATGGTTACGGAGTTTGACGTAACATCCAATGTTCATGATTTCATATATGCAGTACTTCCTAAAAGTATCATTGATACCATATCAACCTCATACCTGATTTCAGTGATGTCGAATGACATAGGGACGGAAGTCTCGAATGAAGATCTGACGGGTTACATATGGAAATCAACTGGTGACGCATATAAGGCAGGAACGGACTATGTTCTATGCACCATTGCCTATGACGCAGATGGCAACAGAGGCAGAGTCATCCAGAAAGAATTCACCACGAGGTCTAAGAATCTCCCTGTTGCGACTCTTTCAAATCTTGAGGCGGCAACGAGCAGTTCTGACGGCAGCAATATATGGCAATGGGACGTTAGCCTTGACAATAATGCTACTGCCTACTATATTGATTGCTGGGAGGATGAAGATGAATACAACGAGGACAGGCATTGGAATCTTTATTGGCTATACTATCAGATAAAGACTGGAAAGAACACAGACACATTCGATTGGACTGGAGTGAATTTGCCACGTGATGGTGATTACCTTGTTGTATGCACATGGGCTATAGATGGCAAAGGGAATATTGGAAATGACAGTTGGATTAGAGCGAAAACGTCATCATCCGTAAAAGCCAGCACGAGTGACGCCACTATAACTGGACGACAGACAGCACAAGGGTTAAACTGTATCTCGAAATCAGCTTTTAAAAACATCAAACACAATGTTGTACAGATGCGCTGAAATGAATAAGCCAAGGTTATATCTAATATACATCTCACTAGTTTTATCGTTATGTGCCTGCATACCAGATGACGATGATATCTCATCATCTGCAGGATCTGAAACATTCGACTCAACGTTAGTGATTATCGACTCTGCATTCACCGCCGACAAGGAATTCCTTGTCGGCGAGTGGCGGGCTGAGTATTTGGGATTTGACGCCAACCCAAGGCAGCAGACACTGTGCAAGATACAACGGCATACAAAACTTCATCCCGATGGCAGTTACGATAATTATGTCAGAGGCCTGATGCTTAAAGAGTCAGACAGCACAGAGCAGCATACACAATTTATTGACTTTGAACACGAACATGGCACCTATTTGCTCATACAAGAGAATAGAATGCTATATTATCAAGTGGAATATGACTCGCTTGTAAACTTCCTTACTGGTAAGTTAGAGTACAATCCAGGCAAACTGAGGGTTGGCGAAGGAATCTTGAGTCAATATGAAGAGAGCATATGGTTTACTCCCGAACATAATCGTCAGCGGCGCTGGGTTCGCTTTGATGAGACCTTAAGAAATGCCGAAGACAGTACGTCGGCCCTTTATTATATGATGTCGCGTCTGCAATGAAAGCATTATTCACATATAAACTAGTATTTGCCATTGTGATATCCTACAATATAGCCACAGCAATGGCACAGGATGCCTACATACATCCCTCGAATTCCGTTTCTATACGCATTTCACAGCTATACTATGAAGCGGGCTGGAATATAACACTGCCCAAAAGCAGGCATTCATCGGAGATGCTTAGATTTGCCATTGCTTACGGCAAGCCTACGAGGCACAACGCTTGGCGTAAGTTCATGCCCGAAATTATAGGTATTCCAAGTGCAACCGCCCCCTCAACCGAACACCTATACGCCGGTTTGATAGCAGCTGGATGGACACATTGGTTTAGCAATGTCCTTGGGTTATATGGACAGATAGGATGGGGCTTTATTGCTGATTTGTCCCAAGACAATCTGGCATCAGATTTGACGAACAGTGAGTTGCCAACAGATGAAAAAACCACCTTTATCTATAACACAATGCCCATGGAGACAGGTCTGTCTATTAAGCCTTGGAAACATTGGTTAGCCGAAATAGGAGTTACTTATATGTGGAAAGAAATACCGCTATTAACCATTGGATTAGGATATGCTTTCTAAAATACGTTTCTTATCATCAATTATATTGTTAACGGCCGTATTCTCACTACAAGCTAAAGCCATGTACGATGGAGATGATGCAGCTCAAGGTGACAGTCCATACAATGGTTATACAGGAACTGTACATCAGTTTGGATTTGTTGCTGCAAGAGCATACGTAGGCAAGCCTTCACTATTCAGCAGCGGCGACACTCAGGCCAATGCGAGTAATAGTGATAATGGCTCCAACACGTTCAAGGATATTGGATTAGGGTGTGTCTATGATTTTCACTACTATGTCTCAAAACAATTCAACTATGAAATCATATCATCATTGATGCTCTCCACAGCATCATATTATTCGGAAGACACAAGCGACGAGCTCAAGATGACATTGCCTGTTGACATCAGATTGGGCGTGGGACCATCAGAAGACTTCAATCTATGTCTAGGGTCAGGACTACAGTGGGCTATGCTGGGGCATGATATACACCAGTTGGCAGCAAATATATTCGCAGGAATAAGTTTATTGGGCCCCCAGCGTCATCTCATACATTTCAATACCGGTACACGTCTCCACCTGCCCATAGCCCACAGCAATAAACATTACACAAGCCCTAACACAGTAGATATGACCAGGGATAAGGAATGTGTAGTATTGGCTGGTGGAGTAACGATAGACCTGGACAAACATAAAACCGCACTCTTAATGCTTAACTATGAGAAGCCCCTCGCCACCCCCCACACTCAGATGTTTTCATTAGCACTACTTTTCCATATCGGAGGGTCACGTTAGATCAGTTCTTGGCAAGACTACAATAAACCCACAACCGTGAACGACGTCCCAACTACAAAAACAAATAACAACAACTATGAAACTATCATGCCTAACAACCTGCACAACCTTTATGATGCTTCTGTGCAGCCATGCACTATCAGCACAAGGTAACATACCATTTGCGATAGACACCAACTACAAGCCCCAACTAAGTTATCTCCAAAGTGAATGGATTGGCACATATATCGGGATGGATCCCAATGCCAAAATAGCAATTAACGTTGAGCGCACACTGTCTCTTAACCCCGATTTGTCTTTCACCAATGAGACACGCGGACATATCGGGCACGACACTCCGTCATTTACACTTAAACACGAGGAAGGCACATATACTTATGATTCTATCAGTTGCATTCTTACCTACAATGTCTGCTCCGACTCAACACTGGATATGATGATATATATAGGAGATGGCGAACTACACTACGTGGTTAACTGCTACGACACAATCCCAGACAACAAACCAGTATATGACGAAGCAGCACAGTTCACACCCATCAATCAACAGACAGGAGAAAGGGCATGGGTTTTGTTTGACACACAACTAACTTCAATGATTGACCCGAACAAACCCGCTGTCTATACAATGACAACCTGCACACCGAAGCCAAATGCCTTAAACTCTATAGAAGCCACACAGACAACGCCAGAAGTGTACAACATTGATGGTACGAGAGTCACACAAGCAAATCGCGGATTACATATTATTAACGGCAAGAAATATATAATCAGATAATATGTGCAGTATATGCATGTTTGATTAATAATTAAGTCCTGCCTCGAACTTGTGTCGGGACAGGACTTAATGATTTTGAGTTGACGCTGCTTGGAGCGCGACAGGTGTTAGTTCACCTGAAGAGGCTCAACGGAAACTGTGGAACGGTCGAGACGACCCTTCTTGAAAATCACGGTTCCGTCAACAAGAGCATAGAGTGTGTGATCACTTCCCATGCCTACATTCTGGCCGGGATAGTGCTGTGTACCACGCTGGCGGACAATAACATTGCCAGCTACACACTGCTGACCACCAAATATCTTCACGCCGAGTCGCTGTGCTGCTGACTCGCGACCGTTCTTTGAACTACCTACACCTTTTTTGTGTGCCATGTTTCTTAGTCTCTTTAGTGGTTATGCAACAATTTCCTTAATCACGATCTCGCTGAACTGCTGGCGATGGCCATTGAGCTTGCGATAGCCTTTGCGGCGTTTCTTGTGGAAGACCAGTACCTTCTCACCCTTCACGAGTGGGCTAACTACTTCTGCCACTACCTTAGCACCCTCTACAGTTGGAGCGCCTACTGTGATTGTACCCTCATTGTCAACGAGCAGTACCTTCTCAAATTCAACAGCCTGACCTGCCTCGGCAGCAGCAATATGCTGTACGAACAGCTTCTTGCCAGCCTCAGCCTTAAACTGCTGACCGTTAATCTCTACGATTGCGTACATTTGTGATTATTATGTATTTAACGGGTTTCACCGCGAGGCGAGTAGCCACTGTGGCACTGCTTGTATAGCCTCCACGGCATCAAATCGGCTGCAAAATTACTTTAATTCTTTCTACCAGCCAAAGCCTATAGCACTTTTTTTACATACCTTTGCGCCAATTACCAGACTGACTATCTCATTATTATGATTTGGATATTCTTATTTATGATGCTGCCATTGGCTGGTATTGCATACGTATCATGGCATATTTGGGTTTTGCTACCGCTGGCGTGGGGATGGAAAACGGCTATCATCTCAGCTGGTGTGCTGAGTTTTCTCACACTCTTTCTAGATTTCACGGGCAGTCTTGACAAGTTCCCGCTTCCTGTAGCCCAAGTGCTGTATGCCATTGGCACCTCATCTGTGATTGTGCTGCTCTATGCAGTAATGCTGTTCCTAATAGTGGACCTTGGCAGGCTTGTTCGGATAGTCCCGAAGACATGGGTTTACGACAACTGGACAATGGCTATATGCTTGTTTGGTCTGCTGACAACTGTGCTAATCTACGGAAACATCCATTATAATAATAAGGTACGCGTACCTATTAGTTTGAAATCATCCAAGCCGCTACCTCGCGAATACAAGGTTGTGATGCTCTCCGACCTGCACCTCGGCTACCACAATCCACGCCCTGAGCTAGCTAGATGGGTAGATATGGTCAATGCCGAACAGCCCGATGTTGTACTGATAGCTGGCGACATCATAGATATCAGTGTGCATCCGCTTATTGAAGAGAATATGGCAGCAGAGTTCCGGAGGCTCAACGCTCCTGTCTATGCCTGTCTGGGCAACCATGAGTATTACAGTGGCTCGCCCGCTGCCCAACAGTTCTATAAGGATGCAGGTATCCAGCTACTAAGCGACAGCGCAGCTGTGTTCGACAACGCCATCACCATCATAGGCCGTGACGACCGCACCAATGTCGGGCGTAAGAGTATAGAAGCACTCATGTCAGCAGCCGACAAATCCAACTACACAATAGTTCTTGACCATCAGCCCTACCATCTGGAGCGTTCTGAACATGCAGGTGTTGACTTTCAGCTGAGCGGCCACACCCATCGTGGACAGGTATGGCCGCTTAACTGGATTACAGATGCGATGTATGAATGTTCGTGGGGTAGCCATCAACGTGGCCACACACAGTTCTATGTTTCGTCAGGCATGGGCATCTGGGGCGGCAAGTTCCGCATCGGCACCCAGTCGGAATACATCGTGGCTACTTTGCGATAATGACTTTTTCCGCTACAGGAGCGGTGTACCAGCCATTGTCTTTTATGCCCGATATCCACTCGGAGAAATACGGATAGGCAACCGATATTCCTATGCCTTCTGAAGGCCAGCTCCACTTGCCTGGGATAATAAGTGCCTGAGGTGCATTTCCCTTGACATTGGAACTTGTCACAACGACAGACGAGCCAGAGTAGTCGAACTCAACCGAGAACTTCCTAAGATCGAGGATAGCATCAGAGAAGTCCAAGTCAGACGCTGTGGCTATCACATTCCTGTAGCCTGTAGCATTTACCACTCGACTGTCATTCTTTGTTATGATGGTCTCCCCATTGTACTTAACCGTCACAGGCAATGTATCTCCAACAGCCATCAGCTGCACATTAGCTTTGTTAGTTTGTACGTCGCGCACGACATAAAGCACCACGTCGTTGAAATCATAGTCGGGATTGGGACCAAGACTCTCAAACGCGATGGTGAAATATGAGGGAGTAGTCCAAGGCGAAACAGGAGTTGGGTCAGGTGCGCCCTCCTCTACCACATTATAGCCAGAGCCGGTACAATCACCAGCTTCGATGCTGATGAAGTCGGGAGCTATGTCTTCCTTAACCCAATGCTCAATTCTGTTAAGGAACAGGTAGCCATCCGACCAACGGCTGGTCATATCATACTTATTGCCATCGCCATCGTAATACTCACTTTCCTCCCAGTCAAGATAGATGTTGTTGTTGATGTCTCCGTTGCCGATTTCTGCCACCTGTATCTTGTTTGGCTTTAGTATCGCAAAAGTACCGTCACCAGTTGGGCCACTGAATACTGTGTTGGGTTGAAGAACTGTCTTACCAGCCACAACGATAGCACTGGCATTATCCATCTGGTTTTCTCCGTTGAAATAAGCATTGCGACCTATATCGACACGGCTGTTGCCGAGTATCACGATGCCTCCAAGAGCAGCATCTTCCGTGAATTGGAGATAGCATGCATTGACATACCGACATTGGTAGTCATCATCCTGCACACGGTTTGTACGTGCCACCACTCTACCGAAGTTGGTAAAGCTAGAGCCATCAGTGGTAGCCGTTATAACGTCAGTCTCTACCCTACCACAGTTGTAGAATGTGGAGTTATTGATATTGAATGTTCCGTTGAAAGCTACCTCTCCAGCATTGTAGTACCACTGTCCATTATCAATATTAAGTATTGCATCTGAAACGCTACTTGAAACCCTACCGCCAGCCAGCACTACCATGCGACCAGACGAACCAATGTTACACTCTGAGCCATCAAAGATAAGCTCTCCGCCGTCGGCGACGACAAATGTAACAGCCTTGATGGTATCGGCTTTAAGGTGAAGTCGTCCCTGAACATAGATGACAGCATCATTCACAATGGAGTCGTCACCATTGATGTAAAACATCTCTGTAACCTCGGTCTCTGGGTCAACACGATAGAGCTTGCCCCCCAATGTATCGTTGGCAAGGCTGTCGTTGGTTAAAGTTGGATACGCCTGCATAGCCATCTCTGTGATAGCAGCGACATCTACGCCTTGGATTACAGGATTAAGGAAGTTGTTTGCTGTTCGTGCATAAGCAGCAGCCTCCTCTTCTGTTACACGCTGCGGAGCTTTCTTGCCTCCATTAGCTCCAAAGTTCACAACCAGCACACCATCTGTCAATCCAACGTTCTCCACCAAGACACCACCCTTGGCATCAAAGAGAGCCACGAAGAAATAAGTCTGGGAGTAAGGGGCATCAAAATAGATATTAGCTGTCTGACCTTCTGATACCGTGCCGATAGCAAGGAGGGAAGCGTCCGTTGACAGCGGATTACGATTGTAAATAGCAACCGTGTAGTCAGAACCAAGTTCCAAGTTAACAGAGACTCTGGCGTTCAGTACGCGAACCGTGGTCCAATCCTGCCCTGAGTTTACGCTTCCCAATATGCTGTCGAAGCCGGCAACATAGGCGTTCTCCGCCTGCGCCTGTGTCCACAGAGGTTTGGTTTCAACGGAATTGTCGTCGGAACAGCTACTGATTATTGTCGTGCCAGCAATCAGACATACGGCAAGATAGAAGAGTGAATGTTTCATGGTCTTGAGGTTATTGGGAGTTCATATTATTTCACAATGCGCGATTCAACGGGAGTATCATACCACAACATATCCTGAGTGGCATCCTGTGCCCATAACGAGAATTCAGGGTAGGCTTCATTAACCACCATGAACTCCACTGGCCAAAGCCATTGTCCAGGAACGCAGATAGCGTATGGCACATCGCCAGGCACAAAGCCCTCGGTGAAGCTTGGCAGATGGACTGTTCCATAGCTGTCGGCAATAAAGAAGTCGCCGTTGGCAGCGAGAGTGAAGCCTTCAGGAACCTCTATCACCGTAGAAACAGGTGTTGCATAATTATGTCCGTCTTGGAATGTGTTGGTAATCTGTCCTTGTGGCACAGCCAAAGTAGAGTGCAGATCCGCAAAGATTGTCTCTATATTGTCAGAGTTACCGCTATCGCGTTTCCAACAGAGTGACATTGTCTTTGTGGCACCTACAGCCAGAAGCGTCAATGTCACCTTATTGTCGATAGGTGAAGAGAGCGTGAACACGACATCATTGAAATCAAAGTCGCCAGTTTGGAGGGTCATATCCTCAAAAGCATAGGTGTAGATTTGCGGAGTCGTTGGCAATGTTGCAGGCTGAGGTGTCAGCTCAGGCGCACAGGTCGTTGCATCAATTGAGAAGAGACCGCCAGAATATGATGTGAAGCTAACGTTATCACCATGTATCTTATAGTTATAACCTGCATCGCCATCCAGCACACGCTTAAAGTGGTCGTCACATGCCACAATGAGATTACCGCCATACTGCATGGCATTGGCTTTGCCAGAATTAGCTTCCACTGCCTTCTTCAGTCGAACCACGCCTAATTCACTGCCCACCCCATAGAAGCCTTGGTAGGAGGGATTTGTCCATCCGAATGTGGCAGTTCCCTTACAGTTGAACTGAGCCTTTGAACCTAGGTTGATGCGAATGTTGCTTATGTTTGCCGTGGCACACTCCATGTATCCGCCGCCATCAATGTTGAGTCCTCCGTCACCATCGCTGAGAGAGCAGTAGAAGTTGCCCTTCACATACAGTTGGCAGGCATTGATCCAATTATTTGAAATGGAGGTCAGGGAAAAGGTCTCGGTTGTCCATTGCCCCTCATTGTCCCACGAAGAGTTGGTGCTAGTCAGAGCCGTACTCGAAGCAATTGTCACGACGCCGCCTGCCTCGTTCTTGGTATAGCCACCACCTTCGAGCGAGTAGCTGCCTGCCTCAACTATACCTCGATTGATGAGTTTGGATTCTGCATTGCTGATTTGCAATTTGGAACTGACTGACAGCGTACCTTCATTTATGAACATAGTGCTGTTATTAATATCCAGCTTGCCGGCAGATGCAAACGTACCCTTATTCATGACGTAGAAATTGGTGATGTTGCATTCACCGCCAATGTTCATAGTGCCTAGATTGTAAATCTGACGCGGACTTGACGAATAGAGCTTTCCAGATGTAATGGTGCCTGCATTATATATCACACCCAAATCATTGGCAAACTGTATGGTACTTGTACCGCAATCCAAGGTAGCCCCTGCGCCAACACTCACCTCAGCATCATAGGCTGCATACATGCCTTGTGGCAGATGTAGCTTGGCATTGGGCAGCAGGTAGATATGTGCAGTATTGGCATTCACGCCCCAAGGCTTGTTTATGCTGATGCTGTTCAATGTCACCTCGCCAGATATATAGAAATCGGCTGTGTTACCTATACTGATTTGGTTGCAGCTGTTTCCCTCGATATAGTACACCATGTTGGCTGTTGTACTCCACTCGCCCTTGTACAGCTTGGCTCCGGCTGGCACACTAGTAGGGAAGTATGTAGTGTTCTCTGCCACGACATCTGTAACCCACGAGTCATCGTATGTGGCTATGCGATGCATGGGTGCGCCGTGCTGCCGAGCATTGTCAGCCTGTGTGAGACTCAGAACCATCTGCCCATTCTCAATAGTAACAGTCCTAGCTTCTGACAACCCGTTGTCATCCAGTATGGCCACGAATACCATATCCAGCGCCAACGGAGCATCGAAAGTGAAAGTGCTATGCCCAGCCGTCACCTTCCTGATGGCCAAAAGACGTGCATCATCGCTTTCGCTGTAGGGGTTGCCCTGATAGATATATAGGCTCCTATCAGTGTCTGCATCCACAGTTGCATTCACTAATGACACCGTCTCCCACGTATGGTTGGCATCCACGTTGCGAATGGGGAAAACGCTACGTGCCTGTTGCTGCATATATTCTGGATCATAGTAGTCCTTGACACAAGCAGCCATAACAAACATGGCTGTCAAGACCATTAAGGTTAAGAACCTATATAACTTCATGGAAATAGTTTATATCTTATCAATTGGTTACTTTAAGATTATTGAATGGCAACAAAACTACACATTATTAATATATAAGCAAAGCTACATAGGTTATTTGTTATTGTTCATTAGCGGTTTATTGATATATGTTCCTGTTTCTTTCCGCGATATACCGAAAAATATCTACCTTTGTGGCATCTTTATACCATGCAATCCATGACAGTCAACATACGTCAGCATCTCACCGACCTCTCTACCCCTCTCGTGATGGGTATTCTCAACGTCACTCCCGACTCCTTTTACTCTGGCAGCAGGGCCATGACAGAGGAGGCTGTGTTGCGCCAGGCAAGCCAGCTAATAGCCGACGGAGCCGACATAATCGACGTCGGAGCATGCAGCACTCGTCCTGGCAGTACGCCTGCCACTGCTGATGAGGAGATGCGTCGTCTGGACATGGCTCTGCCTGTCCTGCGCCGTCAATGGCCCGACATTCCTCTGAGCATAGACACCTTCCGTGCTGATGTGGCACGACGTTGCGTGGAGCAACTCGGAGCCGACATTATCAACGATATTGGCGGTGGTGAAATGGACAAGGCGATGTTCGGAACTGTAGCGGAGCTAAAGGTGCCATACGTTCTTACACATAGTGCCGACCTGACTAGTTCCTCAACACCAGTAGAAGATGTATGCCTGTGGCTGGCACAACGTCTTGACGAGCTACATCTGTTAGGTGTGGCAGATGTTCTGGTAGATCCAGGCTTCGGCTTTGGCAAGACGCTGGAACAGAACTTTGAGCTAATGAGCCGCCTCAGCTGCCTGCAGGCCCTGCAAGCTCCACTTCTAGTAGGTATATCACGTAAATCAATGATATGGCGCACACTGGATTGCGCCCCCGAACAGTCGCTCAACGGTACCACCGTACTCAACACCATAGCCTTACAAGCGGGCGCAAACATTCTGCGTGTTCACGACGTGCGAGCTGCCCGCGAGACCATATCACTATACAACGCATGTTTTTCTCATTCGGCCTAATCGACATCATCGATATACTACTCATGGCGGTATTGCTCTACTACAGCTACCGCCTGATGAAGGAGTCGCGTTCGCTCAACATATTCTTCGGCGTATTAACTTTCATTGTGCTGTGGCTCTTCGTGTCGCAGATACTGGAGATGCGCCTGTTAGGCTCACTGCTTGACCGAGTGGTCAGCGTGGGAGCCATCGCCATTCTCATCCTCTTCCAGGATGACATACGTCATTTCCTCTACAACATCGGCACCCACCGCAGAGTGCGCACTCTGATTCGGTTCTTCCGTGGCGAACAACAGCAAGGCAGCTCACGCGATGACATTCTGCCTATTGTTCTGGCATGCAATTCCATGTCTAAACAGAAGGTCGGAGCTTTGATTGTAATACAGCGCAGCCTTCCCCTTAACGACTTCATCCGCACTGGGGAGCTGGTGGATGCCCGCATCTCCCAACGCCTCATTGAGAACATTTTCTTCAAGAACTCGCCATTGCACGACGGAGGCATGATTATCTCCCACAAGCGCATCACAGCAGCGGGCTGCATACTGCCAGTGTCCCACGACATGGACCTGCCTAAGGAGCTAGGACTTCGCCACCGTGCTGCTATGGGTATATCACAGGAGACCGATGCCATAGCCATAGTTGTCAGCGAGGAAACAGGCAACATCTCCGTTGCATTCCGAGGCACCTTCCAGCTACGCATAACTGCAGAAGACCTAGAACGCATCCTTACGGAAGACACAGTATAACACATTCAAGACTTTAATCCAACACATCTATTATTAATTTCCTAAACCTAACAACTATGTCATCATTCAAAAGCGGATTCATGGGCTTTCTCATCAGCGGCTTTGGCACTGGAGTGACAGCTCTTCAAGCAGTAGGCATTTGCCTGGCGGCGTTCCTGTTCGTATTCTGGTTGGCTTACAAGATTATCAAAGCTATCTACAATGCCATAAGAGGCAATTCAGTGAGCGAGGAATAAGGGTACCGCCGTAAGAGGCCTTGTTCCCGCCTATATATGAGTAAAACTACCTTGGAGGATGAGACATATTCGCAAAGTCTCATCCTCTTTCTTTAGGTGTTTGGCCATAAATGCGCTACCTTTGCAGCCGACAAAAAACGATATAAATGAAGATATTTGGAATAGGCATGAACTATGCCTTACACAATAAAGAGTTGGGTGAAACGTTAATATATAAGGAAAGACCGTCAGAACCCGTGGTGTTCACCAAGGCCGACTCGGCATTGCTCACAGGTGGCAAGCCATTCTTCATCCCCGACTTCACGTCACAATGCGACTATGAGACGGAGCTAGTGGTGAGGATATGTCGTCTTGGCCGAAGCATATCGCAGAGGTTTGCCCACCGCTACTACGATGCTGTGACAGTAGGAATAGACTTCACGGCCCGCGACCTGCAGAGGCAGCTGTGCAGCAAGGGTCTGCCGTGGGACATCTGTAAGGGTTTCGATGGGTCGGCTGCTGTAGGACAATTCATAGAACTGAACAAGCTGCAGCGTCCAATACAGGATGTGCATTTCCATCTGGACATCGACGGGCAGACAGTACAGAGCGGACACACAGCCGACATGCTGTTCACCGTAGATGAGATAGTGAGCTACATAAGCCGCTACTTCACCCTGAAGATGGGCGACCTAATCTTCACCGGCACACCTGCAGGGGTGGGACCTGTAAGCATAGACGACCACCTCGACGGATGGATAGAAGACCAACACCTGCTATCCTTCAATGTAAAATAAGCCAACAAGCTAGTAAATGTACAAACATATCCATATAGCAGGCAGGAAGCGCATTGGCATGGTGCTAGCATTTATGCTGGCACACATAGCGGCTTTTGCCCAGTTCACACAACTGGATTGGCAAGAGTTGCGCATAGACAGCGTACTGCCCTGCTACACCGAGGTTGTACCCTTGGAAAGCGACTATCGTCTCCATGATTATCGCGTGGAAGTAACATATCCCGAATGGGAGCCTCTCACAGCCGATGAAGTCAAGGTGGCGATGCAGCATACCGACCAACTGGCCGATACTCTGCGCATTTACTCTCACGTGGGCGTAAGTCGTAAGAGAGGGCTGCTGGACATAAGCTTCATACCAATAATCTACCGAGAAGGCACATACTGGAAGCTGTTAAGCTGCAAGATAAGCATCCTGCCCACCCTCAAACCACAGGCACGAAACATCAGGCACAGAGCTGACGGCAGCGGTGAGACAGCTCCGCGCTGGGCAAAGAGCAGCGTGCTGGCAAGCGGCCAATGGGTCAAGGTGACGCTTACAGACGACGGCATCTACTATCTGTCACACTCAGCCTTGAGTAGCATGGGCTTTGCCAATCCACAGAACATACGGGTATATGGTCATGGAGGCCATCTCATGCCTGAGGTGTTCAACGAAGCCACACTGCACGACGATCTCCAGCCTGTAGCCCTGATGGCTGTTGACGGTGGCTACCTGTTCTTCGCCAACGGACTCATGACATGGCAGAACAACATTCACAGCGTGAACCACTATGCACGAACAGCTTCATACTTCATCACCGAGGGTCAGCCAGACATCATCACCGCAGCCGACCAGACGCTGACAGTCACAGCTACACCAGAGACGGTCAACACCTTCAAGGCTTTCACAACCTTCGACCCCGATGAGTATGCATGGTTCCAGGGCGGACGACAACTCTTTGAGAACTACGACTATGCCACTGGCAGTTCACGCAGCTACACGCTGACATTGCCCACCTACGCCGACGTTGGAACAGCCACGCTACGGATAGCATTCTCTGCTGCCAACAGCACATCCACATCCGTCACGCCCTCGTTCAACGGCACACAGCTGACAACCTTCACATGCAACAAGCTCGGCAGCTACGAGTATGCCCAGCAGGTTGTCAAGACCTTCACCGTAGCATCACCGTCACAATCCAACGTGGTACGTATCAAATCGCAGGACGGACAACACGCACGACTGAACTACATAGACCTTATCTATACAGGTTTGATGAAGTTGGGCCAGGACGCATCATCGTTCATGTTCAAGCATCAAACCAATGATGGTCCCGCTCTGTTCAGCATAGAGTACAGCACAGGACAGAAGCCCCAGTTGTGGCGGGTGGACGAATACAGCGGTCTCGCTGTTAGCTTCACAGGCACTACACGCGATGTCACCGAAGCCGACGGCAGCGTTCACCACTATTTTGAAGCTATAGTGCCTCATGATGGCATTGAACACAGCTACATCGTGTTTGATGCCAATGCAGCAACAGCCTTTCCACAACCCGACTATGCCAGTAGCATAGCCAATCAGGATTTGCATGCCGACAGCCTGATTGACATGGTAATCATCACCCCAGCCAGCGGTATCTTCGACCAACAGGCACAAGCCCTGGCCGACCTCCACACACAATGGGACAACCTCAGAGTGAAAGTGGTCAGAGCCGATCAAATATACAACGAGTTTTCTTCTGGCACACCCGATGCCACAGCCTACCGCCACTATCTGAAGATGCTCTATGACAGAGCTTCAACAGACGATGACGCGCCCCGCTACTTGCTACTCTTCGGTGATGCCGCATGGGACAACCGCATGTACTCCGTTGCATGGCGCAACTACAATCCCGACAACTTCCTTCTGGCCTTCGAGAGTGAGAACTCAATAAGCGACACCCAATGCTATGTGATGGAAGACTACTTCGGCTTGCTTGACGATGGTGAGGGCGACTACCTTCCCGAAGACAAGACCGACGTTGGTGTGGGGCGTCTGCCTGTGCGTTCAGCAACCGAGGCAACAGCAATGGTCAACAAGATTGTATCCTACGTGGAAGGAAGCCAGGCTGGTGCATGGAAGAACGTTGTGTCGTTCCTTGGTGACGACGGCGACCGCAACGAACACCTGCGCTATGCCGATGATGTGGCCAACATAGTGGCCAACCTGCATCCTCAACTGGAGGTACGCAAGGTGATGTGGGATGCCTATAAGCGGCAGAGTTCATCATCAGGCAACCGCTACCCCTCAGTAGAACAGATTATCCGCGACCAGATGGAGGAAGGGGCCGTCATGATGAACTACACAGGGCATGCCGCCACCTACTGTCTGAGCCATGAGCAGGTGCTGCGCATAGAGGATTTCACCAAGTTCAGCTCGCCACGCACCCCGCTATGGGTGACAGCCGCCTGCGACGTTATGCCATTCGACACCCAGAAAGACAACATCGGTGAGACGGCCATGCTCAACGAGAGCGGTGCAGCCATCGCGTTCTTCGGCACTACCCGCACCGTCTATGCCGACAACAACCTATACATGAACCGTGCCTTCTGTCGCGCTGTGTTCAACAGCGACAACCAAGGGCGTGCCAACCGCATTGGCGATGCCGTGAGAATTGCCAAGCTCACTGTCATAGACGGAGGCACCGACGGCGTACATCCCGTCAACAAGCTCCACTACGCCCTACTTGGCGACCCCGCTCTCAAGCTTGGTAGCGTGAGCAACTACGTTATCCTTGACAGCATCAATGGTATAGCTCTCAGCGATCTCCCAGCAGGCTACACCCTGAAGGCAGGTAGCCGCAACCGCTTCTCTGGTCATTTGGCAGCCGCCGACAACAGTCCTCTCACAGACTTCAACGGCACCCTCTCAGCACGTCTCTTTGACAGTCAGAACACCATCACATGCCTCAACAACGCCAACGAGAAGAACCTCACACCGTTCACGTTCTCTACTTTCGACAAGATACTCTACAACGGAACTGACAGCATCAGCAACGGCACCTTCAGCATCACCTGTCCCATGCCTATAGACATGAGCTACAGCAATGAGACTGGACGCATCCTGTTCTATGCGATTTCTAATGACCGCCATACTGAGGCCAGCGGATATGACGAGAGCTTCCACATTGGAGGTACGCAGGACAATCTCACCGACATCACAGGACCAGACATCACGGCTTGGCTGGGCAACGAGGACTTCACAGATGGAGGTACCGTTGGCGCTACGCCCTACTTTGTTGCATACCTACACGATGAGAGTGGCATCAACACCTCTGACAGCAGTCTTGGCCACAACCTTGAGCTTATCGTGGATAACAACCCCTCCACGACCTATATCCTCAACGATTACTTCACCAACACACTAGGCGACTACAGCAGCGGCACAGTAGCGTTCTCCCTGCCCACACTCACTGCTGGCACCCACTCACTGCTCTTCCGTGCATGGGATATGCTCAACAACACGAGTAGCACAACACTTAACTTTGTGGTTGACCCTTCGCTGAAGACAAGCATACTGAACCTCGCTGCCACCAACAGCCCCGCCACCACCTACACACAGTTTGTAATCAGCTACGACCGTCCTGGCAGCATCTGCAACTTCACCCTCGACATCTTCGACTTCACAGGACGCCTCCTGTGGCAGCAGAGTTTGGAAGGCAGTAACCAGAACGGAATCTACACCATAGGATGGGACTTGACCACCGCAGGCGGCAAGGCCCTTGGCAGCGGCATCTACCTCTACAGGGTAAGAGTGAGCTGTGATGAATCCGAGGAAACTTCCGAAACAAAAAAGATAGTGATAAACCGACGCTGATAAAGCACAAAACAAATCATGACACATAACAGACTTTTGAGAGCCACAATGTTCCTGTTTGCGGTGACAGTAGTCCTGTCGGCCACAGCTCAGGACAAGAAGAATATGTTCAACCCTGTCACCTACAGCGTGACTTCACTGGCCATTGCCCCCGATGCACGTGGTGGCGGTATGGGCGATGTGGGCGCTGCAACCGAGGCCGACGTCAACTCACAATACTGGAACCCTGCAAAATACCCGTTCTGTGTAGGTCGTACAGGAGTTGCACTGTCCTACACACCTTGGCTCCGCAAGCTGGTGAACGACATCAACCTCGCGCAGGTTGCGGGTTTCTACCGCATCGGCGACTACAGTGCCATCAGCGGCTCGCTGCGCTATTTCTCGCTCGGTGAGGTGTCACTTGGCTACAACAGCAGCACAGGCATGGCAGATGGCATGACTATTAACCCCTACGAGATGGCAGTGGATGTAGCCTACTCACGTATGCTGTCCGAGACATTCTCTATGGCTGTAGGCATGAGGTTCATATATTCCGACATCACCTACGACTACTCTTCCGAGAGTTCTGCCGGCACAGCCTTTGCAGCAGATATTGCCATGTATTACAACAACTACTACATGATGTTCGGGCGCGAATGCGGTCTTGGCATAGGTCTGAACATCAGCAACATCGGCTCGAAGATTTCATACGGAGGCGACGACAACTCAGAGTTCATCCCTACCAACCTGCGCCTCGGCATGAACCTCACCATTCCCTTTGACGAATACAATCGTCTGTCCATAGCAGCCGATGCCAACAAGCTGCTCGTCCCGACCTACCCCAAGCTCGAAGGCGATGAAACCACAGAGAGCTACAACCAGCGTGTTATCCGCGACTACTATGACGTGTCGCCTATTGCTGGTATCTTCAAGAGTTTCTCAGATGCGCCCAACGGCTTCCAGGAAGAACTGGAGGAGATACAGCTGAGTGCAGGCCTGGAGTACTCCTACAATGACAGGTTTTTCCTTCGTGCCGGCTACCACGATGAGAGTGCCAACAAAGGTAACCGCAAGTACCTTACGGCAGGAGCAGGCTTCAAGATGAATGTGTTCTCACTCGATGCATCGTACGTTTTCTCAACAGCACAATCCAACCCTCTCGACCAGACAATGCGCTTCACCCTGGCCTTTGACCTCGACGGAATACAGGATCTGTTCGGACAAAGGAGATAAGAGATGCATCGCGCCAGCAAAATCCTTAAATTGTAAATTGTTAAATTGTCAAATACGTTCATGGTTCGTATTGGTTTCGGTTTCGATGTCCACCAGCTTGTGGAAGGACGCGATTTATGGCTTGGAGGTATCAAGCTTGAACACACACTCGGTCTGCTGGGCCACTCCGATGCAGACGTTCTGATCCACGCCATCTGCGATGCCCTGCTGGGAGCTGCCAATATGCGCGACATTGGCTATCATTTTCCCGACACATCTGCTGAGACGGAAGGCATGGACAGCAAGATAATCCTACGAAAGACAATAGAACTGATAGCGACCAGAGGCTATAAGGTTGTCAACATCGACAGCACCGTCTGTGCTGAAAGACCAAAGCTCAACCCACACATACCCACCATGCAGCAGTGCCTTGCCGAAGTTATTGGCATAGACGCCGACTGTGTGTCAATCAAAGCTACAACCACCGAGAAGCTCGGTTTTACCGGTCGTCAGGAAGGTATCTCAGCCTACGCCGTGTGCCTTATTGAGAAAGCTTAAGCCCATGTCCTCTGCCCCACCCTCGAGTCCTATTGTTCTTCTCCAGCAGCAGCGGACAGCCTTGCAGATGGAGTATGCTTACGAGAAGGAGCAGTTCCAGCGACTCACGGAGGCAACAGGCATAGACAAGAAAGTGCGTCAAGGGGTAGCATGGTTTCCTCTCACTGTTGGCCGCAGCTACAACAACTCACTCGACCAGCTAGTGGTTGAGGTATTCAGATGTGATGCGCCATCGGACAAGTCAGTGCAGGACGATACAGCCTTCAGCGACGATGACCACCAATTTGAACCGAACAAGCCTGTCTGTTTCTTTACGGAGGATGCATCCGGCTACAGGCACGGCACAGGAGGTATGCTCCACTACATGAAATTTGTAGCGCAGGTGAGCTATGTGGAAGAGAACCGCATGGTCGTGGTATTGCCCAGTGCTGATGCTTTGGCACAGTTGCAGGAAGCCTACAGGCTTGGTGTTCAGCTCTACTTCGATGAACTCACCTATCGCCTGATGTTTGAGGCTCTCGATGCTGTCATCAATGCCAAGACAGGTCGTTTGGCAGAACTTCGCGACATCTGCCACAGCACCGCTCCCACCTCCAAGTTCACTTTTGCCCCCACCAGTTTTCCTTGGCTCAACACCTCACAGCAGGCTGCTGTGAACGAAGTGCTATGGGCAAAGGATGTGGCTGTCATTCACGGTCCTCCAGGTACAGGAAAGACCACGACCCTTGTCGAAGCCATCTATGAGACGCTACGTCGCGAGAACCAGGTGCTTGTGTGTGCTCAGTCAAACATGGCTGTTGACTGGATTTCAGAGAAACTTGTTGACCGGGGTCTCAGTGTGTTGCGCATAGGCAACCCCACTCGCGTCACCGACAAGATGCTCTCCTTCACCTACGAGCGTCGTTTTGAGAGCCACCCTCTCTACACAGAGCTATGGGCTGTTCGCAAAGCCTTGAGGGACGTATATGCATCGCGTAGCGGCAGCAGTGATAGCCGCCATCAGAAGATTGCCCGGCTCCGCGACCGCGCCACCGAGCTGGAATACAGCATCAACCAGAGCATCTTCGACGATGCACGGGTTATAGCCTGCACCCTTACAGGTTCAGCCAACCGTCTGCTGTCAGGTATGAAGTTCGCCACCCTCTTCATCGATGAGGCAGCACAAGCCCTTGAAGCCGCTTGTTGGATAGCCATGCAGAAAGTTCATCGCGTGGTGTTGGCTGGCGACCACCGTCAGCTGCCTCCCACGATTAAATCTCCAGAGGCCATGCACAGCGGTCTTGACCGCACGTTGATGCAATCCATTGTTGAACAGAAGCCTCAGGCGGTGTCGCTGCTTACAGTTCAGTACCGTATGTGCGATGCCATCATGCAGTTTCCGAACCGCGAGTTCTATGGTGGCAAGCTGCAGAGTGCACCCGAAGTCAAGTACCGTGGCATCCTTGACTGGGACACCGCCATCGAATGGATTGATTATGACGAGGCTAAGTCAGGCGAGGTGTCGTATCTAGAGACAATGAATGGTGTGTCACGTGTCAACCCAGCCGAAGCACAGTTGACACTCGACACGTTGTGGCAGTATTTTGATGAGATAGGTGTTGAGCGGATACTGGATGAGCGCATCGATGTCGGTATCATATCCCCCTACAAGGCGCAGGTGGGTATGTTGCGACGCATGCTGAGGCGCGACCGCAAATGGCGTCCGCTACGAAGCCTTATCAGCGTGAACACTGTTGATGGTTTTCAAGGTCAGGAACGCGATGTGATTGTAATAAGCTTGGTTCGCAGCAACGAGGAAGGCAACATCGGTTTCCTTCGCGACCTTCGCCGCATGAACGTAGCCATCACTCGCGCACGCATGAAGCTTATTATAATAGGTAGTAGGTCAACACTCTGCCACATGCCCTTCTACCGCCGGCTGGCAGAGTATGCAGCTCAGATTGCAGACGAGTATTAGTTCCGCGAGCGTTTGCGTGGAGTCGGTTCAAAAGGCTGAAACGTAGGGCCATAGTTATGGTTGCGCAATCCCACGTAATTAACTCCTCTTCTCTTGTTATCCTTGATATAGAACTGTAATGTTCCTGCCTTGACTGCCAGATATACGCTGGTGTAACAGCTCTTGAGCGTTGAAGCAGGCCGCTGTTCCATCATCTTATTGCATAGCTGGGTTTGAGGCATGGGCTGTTCCTCAGCCTCTATGAGTCCAACTGCGAGGCCAGAGAGAGAACCGGCAAACTGCTGCCACTCGCGCAACTGATAGGTTGATTTGCGTCCCACAGCCTGGAATCGCTTGTCCTGTAGCATGTAGCTTCGGATAAAACCGCTTTCTGTGTGCGGATCCTCTGGGTGAAGCTGTTTGAATTCAACGTAGATCT
This sequence comes from Bacteroidaceae bacterium, assembly GCA_017620295.1. GTDB lineage: Bacteria > Bacteroidota > Bacteroidia > Bacteroidales > Bacteroidaceae > Physcousia. The sequence continues at coordinate 29,094 of JAFZQR010000097.1, read as the reverse complement.
CATCCACGGTCATAGCTTGATGCCTACGTTGGAGAATCTCATATATCTCCTTGAAATAGTTGAGGCGGTTGACTTGCAGCACGAGGTTGCCGTCCTGTATCACGACATCCGGAAAGAGCGGAAGCACGATACCCAGCTTGTCATATATGACTTGTCGCTGCTCCTCGCTGACCTCTTGCAAGAAGAACTCCCGGGTGATTTCGCTCAGCGAATAGGATTTGTCATATATCTTCTTTAGGGCAGCATGATGCCCTACAAGTCTGAGACATGCATCGAAGTTGAAATAGTCAAGACTGTTGTCATAGGCAAACACCACGTATGGTTTGAGGCGTGAGGCGACACTGTTGAGATGTGAATTTGTCGTTGTACCGTCCTTGTGCAGCGACACGATAGTTATAGGCCGTGCAACGGACAAGATGGCCAGAGCCGCCGAGTAGTCAATACGACTGAGTTTTTCCTGCCTACAGATACGTTTCCAGTCGATAAGTTCCTCGGTGACGATGTCCATGCTGTAGGCTGGAGTGTGTTCCCATCGTTCCTTGTCCCACACTATTGGAGCAAGCTTACGTATGGCATTTGTGTTCTTGGAAAGCTGGCGAACTCGCTCAGATGTGAGGTCAAACTGTTTGGCCACAAAGTGGGCATGTATCCGTTTGCAGTTTATTCCGTTGACCTGTGCGAAAATCTGTACAGCCTTGTCTTGGGAATGCATGAAGAACCGCGATGCTATGTACCATACCGGATACCTGTTGTTGGCAGCGTAGAACTTGCACACGAAGGCAACTTCTTCTGGGCTGAGGAAAGGATAATCCAGTGCCACCACGGTGTCGGACAATGATGAGGGTGATGTGTTGACCAACTCAAGATACTGCCGTTTGAAGTCTTCAAGAAACTGCTGAATAGCAGCAACAGTATGTCTTCCCGCACCATACCAGTTCCAGATGAGCGAAGGGTCGTTGATGAAGGATTGCGAGTGGGTATAGTGCTTTAGATGGACGCGAATGAGGTTTCTAGCCCTAGTCTCGCTTACGGCTTGCGCCATCTTCTCAAAGGCGGCCTGTATGATGTCGGCCTTTACCGTTGGCTTAAAGGTGAAAAGCTGGTTGGAGAGGGGTATTTCCTGCATTTTCCTTTCGTCATTGAATATTTCGTCGGTAACATTGCCAGGCACAAGTGTTTCATAGTAAGCCTTGAGTTTGTCCATAATACGCTCAATGTGCGCTGCTGTCTGCCTTCCACAAAAAGGTATGCGTCTGATGTCCGACAGCCCTTGCATAACAGGCAAGAGCCTCATTTCGACATCCTTTGTCAACCATGCGATGATATTTTGTGTTCTGACACTCTCACCCTCAGCGAGTTCCATGCACTTTGCAGCAAGTTTCTCGTGTATGCTATCTTCCATTTATTACGACTGGTAGTTGAAAAAACTCATTTTGCGTGACAAAGATACAACAGTTTTCTCAAAACAAGCCATATCATTACTATTTTTTATATCTTTGCAGCAACTAAAACGTAGAAGTACATATCAACAAGGCTGTGCAATACCATCGTATTTTAGCTATTGTGATTGTCCTAATGCTCCCAATTAGAGCATTGGGACAGAGCGATAACGGCCTTGAAGAGCTACTTCAGGAACTTATGGAGACCGGTGAGGTCGATGATGAGGATGATGTCGCACAATGGGAGGAGCAAGCAGAGCTTTTGTCTTATCTGCATTCCCACCCTATGCCATTGAACACAGCGTTGCGATCGGAATTGCAGACATTGCCCTTCCTCGATGAGAACCAAGTGGAAGCCATCAAGGAGTATCAGGCACATAACGGTCCATTGCACTCATGGACCGAGCTGCGACTCATCAGAGGTCTGTCGCTGCAAGCCATGAAATGGCTCCCACTGTTCTGCACTCTCGACACAGGCGAGGCTTCCAGAGACAAGCACATGCCAGCCGACACAGTGTCACATCAGCTCATGAACCGACTCGATGTCCCCCTCTATCGTCGGCAGGGATGGCCTTGGACTCACGGCATGACGCACAAGCTTTTGTATAGAGGCAAATATGGTCGCAGGCTCGAATGGGGAGCAAGGGTGTCGAAGGATGCAGGTGAACCCATGCTCTGCAAAGGCCATTGGTTGTGGGATGCCTATGGCGGACACCTGACCCTGCACAACTGGCGTTTCCTGCAGACACTCATCATTGGCGACTTCAAGGCTGGTTGGGGCGAAGGGCTGGTTGTGAACAATGGTATTATCATGGGCAAGGCCGCCCTTGGCTGGGGTAGAGCCACCACAGGCTTACGCAGTCACCGTTCCACCAGCGAAACAAACTTCATGCGCGGTGTTGCTGCTACGGTCGCCATTGGAGACGAACTGTCGGTCTCTGCATTCTATTCCTTCAGGCATCTGGATGCTAGTCTCTACAAGGATGGCACCGTACGCAGCATCTCAACCTCTGGCTTGCACCGCACAGCCTCCGAACAATCGCGCAAAGGTAATCTGGGTGTACACAGCAGCGCATTCCACGCCAACTGGCACCACAACAAATACCAGATTGGACTAACCGCACTCTACCAACACTACAACAGGCTTTTCAGCCGAGGAAGCTCACTCTATCGTCAGATTACACCCAAGGGCTACCGTTTCGGAGCAGTGTCAGCCGACTACAGCTACCGTTTCTCCCCATTGCTGATAGCTGGCGAGACAGCACGTTCCTTTGGCGAGGATGCAGGAGGACTGGCAACACTTAACCGCATGACCTACCAGTTCAGCACCGACATACAGCTGAGCCTCCTCCAACGCTACTACTCACGCTACTACCACTCCTTCCTTGCATCGGCCTACCGTGAGAACACATCCGTACAGAATGAGAGCGGACTGGCCATACAGCTTGATGCTCGCACCACATCTGGTCTAAACCTAATGCTAATGGCCGATGTGTTCTACGCCGCGTGGCCGCGCTATAGCATGTCACGAAGCTCCAACGGCTGGGAAGGCATAGTGCAAGCGTCCTACGACCTCAGCCGCCGCACATCTATCATTCTGCGCTATGCCATCAAGAGCAAGGAACAAAGCGACCAGCGACACTATTCCCATCGCATACGCACTACGCTACAGTGGCAGCTGGGACAGCACCTGACCCTACGTCCAACCCTGCACTGTCACGTCTATCAATTACCCGACGCTACATCCGCCGGCTATGCCATCCTTCCTCGTGCCGACTATACCCTACCCAACCAGCATCTGCTGCTATCCCTGCAAGCTGGATGGTTCAGCACTGATGACTGGAACAGCCGCATCCATGCTTACGAGCCATCACTCTACAGCACCTTCGGTCTCCAGCAGCTCTATGGGCGCGGCACTCGTATCGCCACCTTGCTTCGCTACTTGTCGCCATCCAAACGCCTCCATCTCCAATTCAAGCTCGGCATCACCCACTTCACCGACCGCCAACAACAGTCTTCTGGTATAACCCTTATAGACTCACCCAACAAGACCGACCTTCAATTCCTTCTCAAATACAACTGGTAAGCATCCGCCCAATCTCATTCAGTGCCACAAACCTGTACCGCAACGAAGAAGGCGGAATCTTGGTATATATTTGATGCTTCAACAGAGCCTTCTGTCGCAATGATTTCTCAACAGCCATCATTACTTCAGGATTGACAAAAGCACTCTCACTTGGCTCCAGGAGTAACAGCTTGCCCATAGAACATGCATTGAAATAAGCTCCGCCAGGTTTATAGAAACGTTCTTGAGGTGAACCCTCCGAAGGAAAACCGTCGCTCAATAGCACTACCAGAGGGAATCCTTGCTCACGAACTGTTCGAGCTATCAGCTGTTCACCTTTGCTAATCGCCGCTGTATAGGTCACCGCACCATTGTGGGCTGCAGCCAATACTGCCCTCAGCCGCTCATCTATCTGCTCGACGGTGGCACTACGGCTCATCTCCACCTGTTGTCTGTCTGGCCAATCCAACAAAAAGTGATTGCCCATTGATGTAAACTGCAACCCCAATATGTCCATCCTGCGACGTATTCGGAACAAGTCGGGGTGCTGTCTGCGCAGCCACGCACGCTCAGCGTTGGCCTTCACATACTCTATCATCGAGTGCAGCTGTCCCTTATGAGTCAGCACACGATAGAATGGCGGTGCATCGTATAAGTTCTCAGCATGCCCCAGCTTACGTGCCTCCGCTTTACAACCCTGCATATAGCCTCGTACCACTTGTCTGATGCTACGAGGCATCGTCCGCTGTACCTGAAGCACAATATGATGATGGTCGGGCATCACCTTGTCTGCAAGAATCTTAATCTCAGGACACAACTCCAGCAACCGGCGTTGCTGATTGATGAGAACCCAGCCAATCCGGCTCTTTTCCACCACCGCCTCAGCCCCGTTATGCGTCAGTTTTCCAAACAACGCCTGTCGCGAGTTAGCAACCATCGTCACATGCACGATACATGGCTTACGCCATGTTCCAGGCTCCAGCCATGTAAATGTCTCGTTCTGAGGTGTGCTTAAACACTCGTTTGTCATTAGCAAATGAAATTTGCAATCAACTGACGGAACACCAGCTTCCATCACTCATTTTCCCCGCAAAGATAATCATTAATCCAGCACATTTTACCGTATCCTCATTTTTTTATTTGTTCCGTCCATTCATGCGGATTTCATCCGCATCAATTCCAAACGCAGCTGAAATAATATGCAGAATCAAGGAAAAATCAGGACAACACCCCAGAAAAAGGCAGGACAACGACAGGTTAATTGAAAAACCCGGGCTGATAAGAGACAAAACCTTGGCAGATAACATACAAGACCTCGGCAGAAATCTGAACTTTCCTCAGCAGGAAACAATTGCGACGTCAGCAGATTGCAACTATTGTCACAGCATGTACAAACTAACATCTCGGCAGGTTCTTTCGCGTCTTGCCTACAAAAAAAGTCCCATGCTGGTGGGGCACAGGACTTGTCTGACGAGAGATGTTGAGTTATGTCACTAGGAATTGGCATTCAATCCCACATCCATTATCAATTATATATGCATTTCCTTATTCATTTTTGACGAAGTTCTTTATGCGTTTCGGTGTTGCAAAGATATAACATCCTCAATAATCATACAAGTGACACAAGAAGATTATTCCAACACTCGTTCTATACACCTCTGCCGCCGATGCCCTCATGATGGAGCTTATGTCTGTATGTCCTTTTAATGTTATCTGTTCATGAGCAAGTATGTTTATGTGTACTAGCAATATATTCAGGTGCTTCAGACTCAGCTGCAAAAAGCGTGCTGTTTTCGTCGGCTCCATATTCATAAATAGTATCGCTGGGAAGGTCTATCCTATCGTTCCAAAAGATACAGGTTCTGCTTTGGTCGAGTTGTGCATTCTGGAAGAGTCCATACACCTCCTCAAGGTCTTGGAATGCAGGTATAGTGCGTATGTCGTCCATCACGTTGTATTGTACAACGCGGCCATTGTCGAATGTTACCCTCAACCAATAATCCTCCAAAGGTTCGAATGACTTTATACGCGGTATCATAGTATTATAACGGTGGAAGTTGAACTATACGCTGTGTTTGCTACATGTTGAGCAATTCATCTTTATGTGCTGATAACCACTCACGAACAAGCAGCTGAGCACGTTGAGGCATATCACCCTCTGTCATTTCAAGGGTACGAATGTCAAACACACCCACATTTTCATTATATAGAGCATGTATATGTGCTGGATCATGTTCCTTCGGCTTGAAGAACATCTTTATTATTATACCGTAGAATCGTGCTATCTCAGGCATAGTAATTTATCAATGGATTAGGTATCTCACGTACATTTATAGATAAGGCGAGCGAAACTTGAATCAGTTCGGCACAAAGATTGGAATAATTTTAGCTATGACAAAGGATATGAGTTGTTTTTTTGCCTTTATGTACAAAAAAAGAGCTGTTTTCCGCATTTTGCTGCCAACGGGATGTTGAAGAAATAACAAAATCAAGGTGGAGGGTACGGCAGGTAGAATAATTTAGGGTATATTTGCAGCCGTATAGCGACAGTATTATACAAGATGAGAGTTTACTATAACGGCAATAACAACAATGTGCTGCGGAGATTGTGGGCTGGGCTGAAGGTGGTTTACCAGAAGCTGCGCTACTGGATTCTCGGAGAGATGCCTGCAGAGGACTGTTCCGAGCGCACAGCGGTTAATGTAGCGGCAGATGGACGCACGGCTGGCAGTGTGGTACCAAAGGATGAGTTCGGCCTGGGTTTTATCAAGCATAAGCCAAAGGCTGAAGGAATGTCAAGGCAATTGATTCTGGACTTGATCTGCGAGGAGTTTGAACGTGGCATGCAGAAGCTGACCACCAGACAGTCGCTAATGTTTCCGTTCAACTATTGTATTTTCCTCAACCCTACTGACTTTGCCTATTTCAAGCAGACATTCTTCAAAGATGCAGAGGACGCGGCCAAGGAGCTGCGTCAGAGAGTAGATAACATGGTGAGGCGCGACGCACGTTTCCGCGATTTCACTCCGCTCTCATCGTTCTGGCAGTTTCAGTTCCTGCCTTTCAATGATGGACAGATACTGCAGGGCGAGGGTGCTTTCGACACTGCAATGAAATCACTTGCTCCTGGACAGGCGCGAGTAATCTCAACGCCTCTGATTGAGGATCTGACTGTAGAGCGTGACATTGATGACGGAAGTGCGGTTGTGACAGTCAAGAGGGCCGCAACCACACAGATTCAGAAGATAGTAATCAACCCAGAAGCGATGCGAGGTATTGATGTGGTGAGCAATTATTGCTTCAGGATAAGCCTCACTTAAATCGGTATGTGGAGAGGTGTATTGGGCTATGTTATTGTGGCTGTGGTGTTCATCATGGCATGTGGCACTCTGCTCAAACGCCAGCAGTCCATATTCGATGACTACGAGGCCCTAACGTTGGAAGGTTCCGGCCTGTGTCTGACGGAACAGACGTCTCCAGAAGCACTTCAACGGCTGCTGCTAAAAGAGGGGTTCATGGAGGATGAGCGCGATGCCCACTGTGTGGCCAGCTGGATTACAGACCGACTGATGGTTTCTGGACACGCAATGCCCAATCTGGGAACTCTGAATCGTCCGGTCTTTGCTATGCCGCTGTGGTATGCCGACTCTGCCGGAGGGCCAAGGATGAGGGAGCGGGCCGCTATGTCGCGACTACAAGTGGGGCTTACGCCTGAGGTGGAGCGCATATACTCCAGGACACTGTCCATAGACGAGGCAAACAGAGAGGCCAAAGCCGCTGTGACGAACATGGACAGTATGGCCTACGAACAGGTGGGCATAGGAGTAACAGTACATGTTGAGGACGGCTCCGACCATAAGCCTAGAGAGGGAGTGGTGGTTGTCCTGACACGCCACACCTTAGACAGAAGCAACACTGCAGAAGAGCCTACCGCTGTGAATACAGTGGCCGCCTACGCCATGACCGATGCTCGGGGTGACGCCAATTTCGATGTACCTGAGGGATGGTGCTACAGCGTGACACCTGTCAAGGACGGCTGTCAGTACGGACGTCCTCGCGGAACCCGCGATGCGCCACTATCAGCCCCAGCCAGGCACTCGTTCAGAGAACGCGAACACACCATCCCGCCCCTGACCACCGCAATCTATAAACGGGCGAAGACAAACCGTGCCATGGTGGTACGTACGCCAGAGCAGTACGTGAGTGTCTTACACTGGTCAATGATTCTGTTTCTGGCCTCATGGGCTGTAGCCTATCTTTTTCTAGGCTTTATGGATTACCGCACAGGCAAGCACTCCGACCGCATCTTGCCTCTGCTGCTGATGATGCTCACCGGCCTCTGCGTGGTGATGATGTTTGCTATGGTCGATCCTCTCTCCGACAGTCTGCTGGGCGAGGCCATGACGTCTGGCGTGATGTGGGGTGTGACGGTGATGCTGGGAGCCTCACAGCTTAAAGTAATCCCGCTGATGCGGCACTACCGATGGCTACAATGGGGCTGTATGGCAGCCGCCATGCTGCTTGTGGTGATGCTCTACCTCTTCGGCACAGGCCCTGAGGGCAGTGATGCGAGGGTGAACCTATGGTTCTTCCAACCCAGCGAGGTGTCGAAATATCTGATTGTGACAGCCTTTGCAGCCTATTTTGCCTCCCCCTACGGTGCAGAACGCATCCAGACCTTCAGCCGCCAAGCCACAGCCCGCACACTGAGACTGCAGCTGCGTACCGTTGGCGGCATCACGTTGGCACTGCTCCTGCTGCTCTCGCTCTACCTACTGCTCATCAGCGACATGGGACCGGCACTGGTGCTGGCCGGCACTTTCATCCTGCTATATTCCATAGCCCGTCAGGATTTGCCTCAGTTGCTGCTTGGAGTGGTGAGCTACGCTGCTGTGCTGGCTGGCGGACAGATGCTTCTAGGAAGCAGCACAGCCGTTATGTTGCTATGCGTGGCTGGATGGTTTGTGCTATGGATGCTGGTATGGTGGGTCCGGCGACACGTCATCTACGAGAGTGCCATGATGATGAATCTGCTACTCTCAGCCTTTGCCATAGGCGGCAACCTGCTCGCAGCTGCACATATAAACGGTGCGCAACGACTGCTCTACCGTATGGCAATGTCGGGCGATGGCGTCTGGAACAACAACGTGCCTGGCGGCGACCAGGTGGCACAAGGCGTATGGGCATTGGCCACGGGAGGTTTGTCCGGCCAGGGACTGGGAAGGGGAAACGTAACCTTCATACCCGCCTTCCACACCGACATGGTGTTCATCAGCATTGGTGAGCAGCTTGGCTGGGTAGCCCTGGTGATTGTAGTTGTTCTAATGACTGCAGTCATACGCCACTGCCTGAAACTAGGCTGCAGGGCAGCCCATCCCTTTGCTTTCTTCCTGCTTGCAGGAATAGCACTTGTTACAGGTGTACAGTTCGTAGTTATCGTGGCTGGCTCGCTGGGACTCATTCCACTTACAGGTGTGGCAGTGCCATTCCTGAGCTTTGGCAAGTCCAGCCTCATCATCAACCTGGCTGCTTTTGGAACTGCAATAGGAGCCTCGCGCTACCGCCCAACCGCATTGCAGCAACAAAGCCAACAGAGCTACAACAGTTCCGTTGCTGGGGGCAGCCTGGCATTTCTGTCACTAGCGGGATTGCTTCTGGCTGTGCTGTGGCACTATCAAGTGTCGGCTCGCGACGAGATGCTCATTCGCCCCGCATACGTCACAACCAACCAAGGGGAACGCATCACAGCCTACAATCCCCGCATACGCCTACTATTACAGCAGCTTCATGCAGGAAACATCTACGACCGCAACGGCCTGCTACTAGCCACCAGTGTGTCACAGTCGTTGCTGGACAGCATAGGAATATACAGTGCCATAGGCATTTCGCCAGATGCCATAGAGACAGAGGCACGGCAGCGACAGGCACGGTTCTACCCTTGCGGCAACCATCTGTTCTTCATGCTTGGTGATGCCAACACCCAAAATCTGTGGAACATCAATGACAGCGACCCTTACGGCTATCTCGCAGAGAGCCGCCATGAGAGCTATCTGCGCGGCTTCGACATATATGCCCGCGACAAACTAGGAAATATTGTTACCGACACGCTCCACACCGACCAGCACAGGGTGTCGCCATATATGCCACCTGTGGTGCAGGAACGTCGCATAGCCCACCGCGACTACTCCTACCTGCTGGACATGCTGAAAGAAGGTTTAGGAGGACCACATACTGCAGCCCACAACTCGACCCGCTACCAACGCGACCTACACCTCACCCTCGATGCCACACTACAAGTAAGGCTGCAAAACCATCTCAAAGAGCAGATAGGAGACGTTCTGTACATCCACGGTGAAGGGCTAAAGAAGGTGAGAGCCTCTGTGGTGATACTGGATGCCCAGAAGGGTGACCTTCTCTGCTCCGCACTCTACCCGCTGCCTGTCCAGGACACTATACGTTCACGCTTCAGCGAGCGTATCTACTCCTACAAGGAAAACTCAGAGCCTATGGCCTACACGGAGCGCGACCTGGGACTTACTTTCGCCACAGCCCCTGGCTCGACAGCGAAGGTAGTATCCGCAATGGCAGCCCTGAAACGTGACCCAGCCAATGCCTCTCGCACATATCTCATAGATGCCACCGACTGCATTGAACCACCTGGTGTAGAGCCTGTGGGAAACGTTGACATGGAGACAGCAATTGTACGGTCATCGAACTGCTACTTCATACGACTCATCCACGACGATGCCTCCACACTATACAAAGAGCTGACTGTGATATACGATGTCATGGGAATGACGCTGAACCGTCCGAGGCCAATGACACCATACTATCTCTTCAGCAACGAACAATCCGACAGCAGCCGCGAGGCCTTTGCCAACAACATGAGCCTGCATGCCAAAGCAGCAACCCATGAATACGACCTCTACTGGAAGCGACATGAGAGGGTTCGTAGCACCGGACACGCAGGACAGAGGTTCTGGAAGATGAATATGTTCGAGACCGCTATGGCATGGGGACAAGGAGACCTCACAGCATCGCCTCTGGCTATGGCACGAGTGGCAGCCACAATCGCCAATAACGGACGACTTGCACCGACACGGTATGTCATGGCCACAGGCTCAGGCGCGGACTACACCCCGCGTCCCCTGGCTACTCCAATACAGGTCCTACCAACAACCAGCGCAAGGACATTGGCAGGTTTCATGCGTAGCGAGGCCAACAAGCATAAGGGCAGGCCATACGCCTATGCCCTACCCGACCTCGACCCACAAAACACTCTAGGCGGCAAGACCGGCACACCAGAGCGGGGCATAAGTCCAAAGAACAATGACGGATGGTACATATGCTTCATACATTCAGCACATCTACGTCATGAGCTGGCTATCGCAATTCGACTGGAGCATATAGGCAGGCTGACATCGTCAGCAGCTGTAAGACTACTGGCTGATGTGGTTTTGCCGACATTAAACGAGGCGGGATATGAGATTAAATGAGAAAGAAGGCAGCCTAGTGTCGAAGTCTATACTTCGACGGTATGTGCAGTTCTTGAGGTTGGAGCGTGGGTTCAGTGCGAACACGCTCGATGCATATATGCGCGACTTGGATAAACTGCTAGAGTTCTACGAGTTGGAAGGTATTGACTACAGAGCAGTGACGCTGGACGAGCTGAACAGGTTTGTTGCGACATTATTTGACTTGGGCATATCCCGGAGAAGTGTGGCTAGGATTGTGTCGGGGGTTCATGCCTTCTACAGATTCCTGGTGTTGGAGAGCGAGTTGGAAACAGACCCTACAGAGCTATTGGAATCGCCATCACGAGGCGAGCATCTGCCTGATGTGATGAGTTTGGAAGAGATAGAGATGCTAATAGATGCTGTGGATTTGACCAAGGCCGAGGGCATACGTGACAGGGCTATCCTGGAGATGCTATATTCATGCGGACTACGGGTGAGTGAGCTTTGCGGACTGAAGTTGAGCGATGTGTTCCTGGATGAGGGCTTTATCAGGGTTCACGGCAAGGGTAAGAAAGAACGTCTGGTTCCATTGTCAACCAGAGCTGTTCAGGAGCTGCAATCATGGTTTGCAGATAGGGATAAGGTGAAGTTGAAGCAGGGAATGGAGGATGTGCTGTTTGTGAGTGTGAGGCGCGGGTCAAGCCTGTCGCGTGTGACTGTGTTCCATATAATCAAGGAGCTATGCCTGCGTACAGGATTGCGAACAACAATCAGTCCCCACACGTTCCGTCACAGCTTTGCAACACATCTGCTGGAAGGGGGGGCAAACCTGCGAGCCATACAGGAGATGCTGGGTCACGAAGATATAGGCACAACTGAGATTTATATGCACATAGACCGAAGCAAGCTACGGGATGAGATACTGGCGCATCATCCCCGAAACCTGAATAAATGAAGAGAAATCAGCGGCGGCCTCTAATTTTGATGATTCGGATAGAGTCTATGGCTGAGTGGGTATAGACATCGTAGGCAGCCATGACAAGCGTGTCGGCATTAATGGACACTGACTGATAATAGCGTCCTTCCCTAGAGACTATGTCAAAGCGGTCTGCAGAATGGACACTATAGCTCTTTGGCGAACAATGGCTGATTGTATATACGGGAGTGGTAGGACGATTGTCGGGCTGGCGGGTAGCGAATCTTCCATAAGCATGTTCGTGTCCTTGCAGTACAAGGTCAACCCCATACTCCTCAATCAGGTCCTTGAACGCCCATCGCTGGAAGAGGTTGTTGTTCTTGTGCTTGATGGAGATGAGCGGATGGTGGAGAATGACAATCTTCCACTTGGCACGGCTCTGCTGGAGCTGCTGTCGGAGCCACTTGCGCTGGGTGAAGAGATAGGGGAACTCGCGGTTGCTGTCGAGAAGGAAGAACTGAGCAGGGCCGTAGGATAGTGTATAGACTTGGTTATCGCCCACTTTAGAGTCGAGAAAGTAGGACAAGATTAGAGAGAAGCGCCTTTCAAGAGTCATGATAACCCCCTTGAGGTAGTCGTGATTGCCTGTTACAACAAGAACAGGCTTGGTCTGCCCTATGCCATCCAGTCCCCGAAATGTCTCAGCCCAAAACTTGTCCATAGGTCTCTCGGTGAGGTCACCGCCACACACAAGGAACTCGCTCTGTGGATGATGCTCAAATGCCTCCCGAAGGAAACAGTTAGCTTTGCCGTCAATGGTGTCCTGGACGTCACCGACATAAAGAAAAGAAAGACGCGAGTTGTCGGATGGTGTGGTAAAGCTGTACCAAGGCGATGACTTCCCGTTGGTGACGGCACGATAGGAATAGGCAGCATCGCCCTTGAGTCCACGCAAGCGTGCCACGTAGAAAGCAGCCTGTCCACTTCGGGAACGGAACACCTCACCTTTGGCTTGGATGCGGACGGTGTCGCTATCAGGCAGTGCCACAAGCTCAAGCCAAGAAGCGTGGAGTACAGAATCGCACTGCCAACTGACGTTTCGTGAAGCTCGCCCATCACTGTCGCCAAAGGTCAACAGCACACGATGAGGGTAAGGTTGTGGGGTATAGGGCGGCTCTTCTGGATTATGGAACCACACATCCCAACGCGACCAGACCCACAAACCGAGTGCGATGACAACTACCGATATGACGACATATTTTATCTTTTTCATTCTCTATGTATCTCTATTTATGTCCGATATTGCCGCAAAAATACAAAAGAATGCTGAATGCGGGGTCGCAAGTACACGGTTTTCATGCTTTTTGCTTAATTTTGCGCCTTGGAAGACAGGACAAGAGTAATGAAACTTGCAATCAATAACCGTTACCCCGTAATAGCACTGGCGGTGAACCTGCTGGTAATGTATGTGATGTTCACACTGTGCCGACTAGTGTTCCTACTTATGAACTGGGGGCTATTCTCAGAGACAATGACTTGGAGTCACGGTCTTGAGCTCTTTGGTGCAGGTATAATATTCGACACTTCAGCAATACTCTATACTAATGCAGTGGTAATTGTCATGATGCTACTGCCGCTACATTGGAAAGAGCGGAAGTCTTACTACAAGACTGTGCAATGGCTCTTTGTGGTGTGCAACACTGTTGCCGTGTGGGCAAACCTGATGGACTGTGTCTATTTCCCCTACACCGGGAAGCGCACCACAAGCAGCGTCTTCGCAGAGTTCAGCAACGAGGGCTTTGGCGGTATGGCAAAGATTATGGGTGAGCAGTTTCTGGCAAACTGGTACCTGGTGCTGCTGGGATTTGCTCTGTCGTGGCTGCTTTGGATTGTGTTCCAGCCTCGCGGTTCGAAGGTTGTTGCAATCGACAACAAGAAACGCTACTACGCAGTGCAAGTGACAGCCCTGCTCTTGGCTGTGCCGTTGTGCATAGGCGGTATGCGAGGAGGCTTCACTGCTGCCATACGCCCCATTACGATAAGCAACGCCAACCAATATGTTGACCGCCCTGCTGAGACTGGCATCGTTTTGAACACGCCGTTTAGCATATATCGCACTTTGGGCAACACACCGATGACCGTACCCAACTACATGAGCGATGAAGAGGCGGCAGCACTGTACTCTCCTGTTCACACACCGACCGACACTATAATGTTCACACCAAAGAACATTGTAGTATTCATTCTGGAGAGTTTCAGCAAACAGCACTTCGGGTTCTACAACAAGAGCTTGCGCGAAGGTTCCTTCAAAGGGTTCACGCCATTTCTCGACTCATTAATTGAGAGCCACGCCATGACGTGGCAATACTCGTATGCTAATGGGCGAAAGAGTATCGAAGGAATGCCATCCACCCTGTCATCACTTCCCAATTTCGTCGAACCGCTGTTCCTGACACCCGCCTCTCTTAACCACATGTCAGGTCTGGCTCGTGAGCTAGGCGAACAGAAAGGCTACACTACAGCTTTTTTCCACGGTGCCCAGAACAATTCAATGGGTTTTCAGGCATTTGCCCGTGCCACAGGCTTCCGCCGCTATTTGGGTCGGACCGAGTACAACGAAGATTCACGTTTCAACGGTGATGACGACTTCGATGGCACATGGGCTATCTGGGACGAAGAGTTCCTACAATTCTTCGCTGCAAAGATGAGCGAGATGCAGCAGCCATTCATGACAGCTGTGTTCACAGCCTCATCGCATCCCCCATTCGACATACCAGAACGCTACAAAGATAAGTTCCCAAAGGGTGAACAAGAGTTGCAAGAATGTATTGCGTACAGTGACAATGCCATGAGACGGTTCTTTGAACGAGCCAGCCATGAGCCTTGGTTCGAGAACACGTTGTTTGTCATCACAGCAGACCACTGCAGCACCCACACCGACCCCTTCTACAACACAACACTTGGACACTACAACGTACCCATAATCTTCTATGCGCCAGGCGACAGCACCCTGCACGGATACGACTGCGAGCGTGTGGTGGAACAGATCGACATCATGCCAACCGTGCTATCCTACCTCCACTACGACCAGCCATATATCGCATTTGGTAAAGATATGCTTCAGACGCCTACGGAGGAAACACATGCGCTGCACTGGGTTCCAGAAAGCAGCGGTTATGAGTTTGTGAAAGGGCGCTATGCAATAGAATTTGACGGGAAGGACGTTACTGCAGCCTACCGCTATCAGACGGACTCAGTGTTTGCACACAACGTGCTAGGCATCATGCCGACAGATACGCTCAACATGATGACACGTCAGATGAAATCCATTATTCAACAGTACATGCAACGCATGAACAACGACCAACTAGTTATCAACAAAGAATAATCTATGAACGAATTTCTGCAAGTGCTACGGCGTTTTGTACCGCCTTACAAACGATACCTGATACTGTCGGTGGTATTCAACATACTGTCGGCTATTCTGAACATATTCTCCTTTGCAGCTCTGATTCCCATATTGCAGATTCTGTTCCAGACAGGTGATGCAGAGGCCGCCACCAGTTATATGGAATGGGACTGGAGCAACGCACAGGATGTGTTGATGAATAACCTAAACTATATGGTTAACAACCTCATTGACAGCTACGGTCCTACCACGACACTGCTCTTCATTGGGCTGTTTCTCGCTGCCACTACGATGCTTAAAACTGGAGCCTACTTCCTGACATCGGCTTGTATAGTACCAATACGAACAGGTGTTGTTCGCGACATTCGCAACCAACTGTACCGCAAAATAACATCACTGCCTTTAGGATTTTTCAGCGAGGAGCGCAAAGGCGACATCATCGCCCGAATGAGCGGTGACGTGCAGGAGGTAGAATCAAGCATCATGTCGTCACTCGACATGCTCTTCAAGAACCCGGTTCTTATAGTAGCCTACTTCACCACACTGCTATTCATATCATGGCAGCTCACAATGTTCACCTTAGTAATCGTTCCGATTATGGGTTGGTTCATGGGCATTGTTGGACGCAAGCTGAAACAAAAGAGCATAAAGGCTCAGTCTCTATGGAGCGACACTATGAGTCAAGTGGAGGAGACTCTAGGCGGACTACGCATAATCAAGGCATTCTGCGCAGAGGAAAAGATGAACAAACGCTTCGATGCCATCAACAGCAGCTACCGCAACGACTTGATGAGAGTGAACATACGTCAAGCCTCAGCCCACCCCATGAGTGAGTTTCTTGGTACTGTGATGATAGTGATTGTGCTGTGGTTCGGAGGTGTGTTGGTGCTGCACAACCAAGCTATCACAGGACCTACCTTCATATACTATATGGTTATTCTCTACTCCATCATCAATCCTCTGAAGGAGTTCTCAAAAGCAGGCTATAACATTCCCAAAGGACTAGCCTCAATGGAGCGTATCGACAAGATACTCAAGGCAGAGAACACCATTGTCGAGCCAGCCAATCCAAAGCATATATCGGCTTTCGAACATCAGATTGAGTTCCGAAATGTTTCATTCCGCTACGGAGAACAGTGGGTGCTGCGCAACATCAACCTCATTATTCCAAAGGGCAAAACCATTGCACTTGTAGGACAGAGCGGCGGCGGCAAGTCAACATTAGTGGACCTTATTCCACGCTACTACGACGTGCAGGAAGGTGAGGTGCTGATTGATGGTATCAACGTCAAGGATCTTGGTATCCACGACCTGCGACAACTCATAGGAAATGTTAACCAAGAAGCCATTCTGTTCAACGACACCTTCCGCAACAATATATCATTCGGAGTGGAGCATGCAGATGACACAGCCATCGAGGAGGCTGCAAAGATTGCCAATGCCTACGATTTCATCATGGCCTCAGAGCAAGGCTTCGACACCAATATCGGAGATCGTGGCGGACGTCTCTCCGGCGGACAGCGCCAGCGCGTGTCCATAGCCCGCGCCATTCTGAAGAACCCGCCCATACTTATACTGGACGAAGCCACATCGGCTCTCGACACCGAGAGCGAGCGACTGGTGCAGGACGCATTGGAACGACTGATGAAGACACGCACGACCGTTGCCATCGCACACCGTCTCTCAACCATAAAGAATGCCGATGAAATATGTGTGCTTCACGAGGGACAGATTGTGGAACGCGGCACTCATGAAGAGCTGCTCTCCATAGACGGCTACTACAAGAAGCTCAACGATATGCAAAGCCTGTAGAGTGAAAGGGAGGTTGATATATCTGATTCGGTTCTACCTATTGACAGTTGTTATCTTCATGACTGCCAAGTGGGCGTTCATGCTATGCAACCATACTGTGTCGTCTTTTTCCGTTAGTGATATGCTTGCGGTAGTATGGCATGGCCTTACTCTTGACCTGTCAACTGCACTTTATTTTTTGAGCCTGCCTCTACTCGTTACAATGGCTGGTGTGTGGCTGAAGTTGCCAGCATGGCTGATGAAACCTTATTATGCCATGCTAGCAGTTCTATTCTCAATAGCCTTTGTAACCGATACTAGCATGTATCCATTCTGGCATTTCAAGTTGGATGCTTCGTGGCTACAGTATCTTGAGACGCCCACCGAAGCCATGGCAAGCGTAACGACAGGCTATCTGATTCTGCGATTCTTGTTAGTAGTAATACTCTCTGTACTTTTTTTCTTTGCTTATGCCTATGTGGCAAAAGCTAAGGAATGGCAGAAAGGAACATGGAAGGAGGCTGTCCTCTATCTGGTCCTGATACCATTAATGGTAATTGGAATACGTGGTGGAGTTGGAGAGTCAACCACCAACATCGGACAAGTGTATTATTCACAGTATCAATTTCTGAATCACTCAGCTGTCAATCCCATATTCAATTTCTTCGATTCGCTGACAAACCCTTTAGAAGAGATTGCCCAATACAAGTTCTTTGACGATGAAGAGTGTGAGGAGATTGCAAATGGTGTTTTCACAGTGGAGAGCCAGCACTGTGACACTCTGCTCACTACCGACCGCCCCAACATACTTGTTATACTATTGGAAAGTGCAGGAGAGCAATTTGCCTCATCAATGCCTCATCTACAGGAACTGAAAAAGGAGGGAGTATATTTCAGTCGCTGTTATGCAAACTCGTGGCGTACAGACCGCGGTACGCTATGTGCCTTAAGCGGATATCCATCATTCCCAAGCATCTCAGTGATGAAAATTCCTGAGAAAAGCCGTACAATGCCAAGTATAGCCCTGACACTGAAGCAGCAAGGCTATACGAGCTGTTACCTGTATGGTGGCGACATCAACTTCACTAATTTCCGTTCTTATCTCATCTCAACAGGTTGGGAGCAAATCATTAGCAAGGAGGATTATTCGCATAAGGAACAACATACCAGCCAATGGGGGGTACGTGATGAAATCACATTCCAGACGGTGTACGATATGATTGTTAGCGCACGTGACGGAGAGTCCCACCTATGGGGCTATAGCACCCTGTCCAGTCATGAGCCATGGGATGTACCAGTGAAGAGACTGAGCGACGAGGTTGACAATGCTTTCTGCTATCTGGATGATTGTCTGTTCGACTTTATCTGCCGCCTTAAACAAACTCCGCAATGGAACAATTTGCTCATAGTGATGATGGCCGATCATGGTATTATCAACGGGCAGATAGACCAGACAACGCCATTGCAAAAGAACCACATCCCTATGCTATGGGTTGGTGGCGCAGTTCGTCAGCCACGCATTATCCACACAATCTGCAACCAGAGCGACATGCCTGCCACTTTACTCGGACAGCTGCACCTGTGTCATGATGATTATCCCTTTAGTCGTGACATTCTTTCAGAAACCTATACAACACCTGTTGCCGTTCATAACTATAGCAATGCTCAGTGGATTTGCGATTCAACCGGGCATGTGCTGTATGATTTTGACCTGCAACGCCTGACTATCAGTGAGAGCAGTGACACGCTGCGGCTTCAACGTCTGGACAAGGCAATTATTCAGTTAACAACAACAGACTTTCAAAACAGGAGATAATGAAACAGATATTGAAAACACTCTCTGTCTATTATGTGGCATATTTTATATTGCTGATGCTCATGCTTGGGATGCTCTATGCATACCCGAAAGTTGAGCTTCATCTGTTGCTAAACTCTTGTCATTCCAATCTACAGGACACCATCTTTAAGTATTATTCCATGTTGGCAGAATGGCCATTATATGTGTTGGCTCTGCTTCCTCTTGCATGGAAGAAAAAAGAAATCACAATCTTCTTTGCTTTATGTGAGCTGTCGGGAGGTGCTATGGTGCAAATTTTGAAACGCATTTTCTCTGCCCCGCGCCCTGTTAGCGTGTTCGATAATTACCCCGATTTGGTTTTGCCGCTGGTGGATGGTGTACACATGCATCACAGCAATTCGTTCCCATCGGGTCACACTTCCACATTCTTCATCTTCTTCACTTGTTGCGCCTTTATCCTGGCATACCATTATCTACGCCAAGCAAACCGACACGACCTCAGGACACAGATCCTGTTTAATCTATTGCTGTTACTGTTGCTGGCACTTGCTGCTCTAGGTGGCTACTCACGTATCTACCTTTCCCAACACTTCCTATCGGACGTATGTGTAGGTAGTATGATAGGTGTTACCATCCCGTGTCTGATTTTCCATCTATGCAAAAACAAGGTTTTGGAACTCAATCTGAATGAGACAAAATAAGATGAAAGAGTTATTACGCAAGCCCATTTCGCTCGTTACGTTTTCATGTATTGTTAGCATAGGGACTTTGTTGTTATACAACATACCCTTCTTCAACTATGCAGCTGACAATTGCAATGAAAATGTAGGTGGCAAGATTTTCCTGCTAGCATCACTAGTGATAATCATGTTGATAGTCAACTTTATGATGACCTATCTAGTAATGTTTTGTATGAGAATTGTTGGACGAATTCTGCTTGCAATCCTTTCACTCATAAATGCTACGGCTGTATATTTCATCTATACCTACAGCGTTATCATTGATGAAATAACAATTGGCAATGTATTCAACACCAGATACTCGGAAGCATCTGGATTTTTCAGTTGGTCGCTGTGGCTTTTCATATTCGTATTTGGTGTTCTGCCAGCCTTATATTGCCTGTTCCAGCCAGTCGAGTTTGGGAAGGCGAAAAAAATGGGAATCTATTGTGGAAGCTCGTTGGGCATAGTTCTTATAATAGCTTTGTTGCATATAGACAAGACTCTATGGTTTGGCCAGCACGATACTGAATTAGGTGGATTGTTACAACCCTGGTCGTATGTGGTGAACACAATTCGCGTAGCAAGCATGAAGCATGACAAGCAAGCAGAGGAAATAAAACTTCCGGATGGAAGAATCACAGATAATGACAAGACAGCTGTGGTACTTGTCATAGGAGAGTCGGCCAGAAAGGCCAATTTCCAACTCTACGGCTACAAACGAAATACTAACCCGCTACTGTCTAAGCAAGAAGGACTGAAAGTGTACCAAGCCAACTCATGTGCCACCTACACCACAGCTGGAGTAAAAGCCATTCTTGAGCCCATTAACAGTGACGACCTGTATGAATTGTTACCTAACTATGCCTTCAGAACAGGCGCTGATGTGTCGTGGCGCACATCCAACTGGGGTGAACCACCTCTACATATTGACGAGTACCTCTCCAGGAACAAGCTTGGGGAGGAATATCCTGATGCAGATAAAGATTACGATGGCATACTTTTCAAAGGCATCCGTGAACGTATAGAGTCAAGTAAGAAAAGTAAAGTGTTGATAGTTTTGCATACCAGCATAACTCATGGACCAAACTATGCCGACAGGTATCCAAAGGAGTTTGAGGTCTATAAGCCTGTGGCCAGGAATGTGGAAGAAAGTGAGAAGAATGTTGGAATGCTTATTAATGCCTACGACAACTCCATACGCTACACCGACTACCTTCTGGACAGCCTTATCACCACATTGCGTTCTATCAAAGACTGGAACAGTGCCATGATTTTCATATCCGACCACGGCGAATCACTTGGTGAAAACAATATGTTCATGCATGGCATTCCCATGAGACTTGCTCCTAAGGTGCAGTATGAAATACCGTTTCTTGTCTGGACTTCAAACAGTTTCAGGAACTACAAGACCGATGACAAATTACCTGAAGTTCTGGAACAACATTTCATTTTCCATTCCGTAATCAATTTGCTATCTATCGACTCACCATCTTACAACAAAGACTATGACATCTTTGAAATCAAAGAATAACGTGACATATCATCTGCTATATGGCGTGACCTATATGCTTTCACTTCTGCCGCTATGGGTTCACTATGTTTTCTCTGACATCGCATTCCTGTTGCTTTATTATATTATAAGGTACAGGCGTCCATTGGTACGGAAGAATCTCACGACATCGTTCCCTGAGAAGAGCGAGGCCGAACTGCAAAAGTTAGAGAAGCAGTTCTATCACTGGCTATGCGACTATTTCGTAGAATCCGTCAAACTGCTTACCATAAGCAACAAGGCACTGCTACGTCGGATTGAGTTCAGAGGTTTGGAACAGTTGGAAGAGGTGTTTGACACAGGGCGCAACTGCGCCGGCATCTTGGGACATTACTGCAATTGGGAGTGGCTTTCAGCCACGGGACTGGCCTTTCACAGGCATCCCGATGCTGTCATCGGACTTATCTATCATCCCCTTAATAATCAGGCCTTCGACCGTCTGTTCATTGACATTCGTTCTGCACATGGAGGCGTATGTGTGGCCAAACAGGACATCCTGCGCCACCTCATTTCGTTGAAGCGGCAAAAGAGTCATTCACTATTTGGCTATATCAGCGACCAAAGTCCCAAGTGGGAGAATATGCATCTATGGGTGGATTTTCTAAATCATGACACACCTGTGTTTACAGGTGCTGAACGCATAATGCAGAAAATGAACGATGCCGTTTTCTATGTAGATATGGAGAGGCCTCGTCGTGGAAAATACGTTTGTACGTTCAGGCTCATAGCTTATGAAGCAGCCAAGGAGAAAGAGTTTGATATAACCCGACGTTTCTTCACCATGCTTGAGGATAGCATACGGCGTCAGCCTCAATTCTATCTATGGACACACAATCGCTGGAAGCGCGGACGCGAGGAGTTCATACGCAAATACGACGTGATTGATGGTAAGATAATCAGAAAGGAAGAGTACAAATGAGCATCGTCACCGAAGTACATCCCGACTATCAGCAATTGGAAGGGTGGGTGGATAGCCTGCCACACCGTTTCAATGAAGGGGAACTTCTGTACCATAGTCGCAACGAGGTCCGGCTGTTTGAAACAGGTGGCCTCAAGATGGTAGTGAAACGCTTCAAGCGCCACAACCTTCTAAAGCGCATCATCTACAGTTTCTTCCGTCAGAACAAGGCGCAGCGAGCTTTCCAGAATGCCGCCCAGCTTAGGATGCGAGGTTTCGCGACCCCTCATGAAATAGCATACATAGAGGAATGCTGTTGCGGCACTTTAAGCCAGGTCTATTACATCTGTAATTACACCGACGCACAGGCCATACGACCGTGTTTGATAGGACAAAAGCCTTTTGACCGCAACCTCGCTGTTGCATACGCCCGCTTCGTGGCCCGACTGCACGAGGCTGGTGTGCTGCACCGCGATTTGAATCCGACCAACGTACTCTTCACCGAGCATGACGGACAGTTCTCCTTTGAGCTTATCGACATCAACCGCATGCGCTTCTACGATGGTCCAGTGCCTAAAGCCGAGTGTATGGAGAACCTGACACTCTTCTGGTGGCTTTCACCTGTTTACCGTTTCATTCTAAATGAGTATGCCTCCCAACGAGGATGGACTGAGGCCGACATTGCCAAGGCCATAACAGTTAAGCAACAACATGACAAGGCATGGGTGCGGCGCAAGCGTATCACACACCCATTTCGCAAAACAGAATAACACTTATGAATTATTACATTGAGGTAGGAACAAACAACAAGGCCAAGGAAGATATTGATGAGATTTGTCGTCAAGAAGGCTTCGTGAACCTTACACGTCACAACTTTGGCAAAGGCGGCGTGGGACGTTTTTTGACTAAGCTTGTCAGCGTAACCAGCATACTATGGCGCCTGAAGCAGGGAGACACGCTCTTTCTACAGTACCCCATGAAGAAGTTCTACTACATGGCTTGCTCGCTAGCCCATCTTCGTGGCGCAAGAGTGATGACTGTCATCCACGACCTCGGAGCATTTCGTCGCCATAAACTGACGCCCAAACAAGAGAACAGCCGATTGTCAAAGACCGACTTCCTGATAGTCCACAACCCCACCATGCGCGACTATCTGAGAGAGCATGGATTCAAAGGCGGAATACACTGCCTGCAAATATTCGACTACCTGTCGCCCTCACCTGTCAGGAGTCTGGACAGCGAGCAACTCGCTTTGCCAAAGACTCAACAACGTCCGTGGAATGTAGTTTATGGTGGACATCTGGGACGTTGGCGCAATGCGTTCCTTTATGAAATTCCTACAGTGATGGAAGGTTGGGAAATGGACCTTTATGGCCGGGGCTTTGATGCTCAGGGCGTTGACAGCCCCCATCTCAGGTATCATGGATTCAAGGCTGGCGATGACTTTATTGCTCAGGTTGAGGCCGACTTTGGTTTGGTGTGGGATGGCGACTCCCTGGACGAGTGTACTGGCGACTGGGGCGAATACCTTCGTATCAACGACCCACATAAGACCTCATTCTATCTTCGGGCTGGCATTCCCGTAATCGTGTGGAGCCAGGCCGCTATGGCTCCCTTCATCCTGGAGCAGAAAGTTGGCATCAGTGTTGACTCACTGTCGCAGATCAGCAATCGTCTGGCCAGCATTTCAGCAGCAGAGTTCGCTGAGATGAAGAAGAATGCTGTGTCCATGAGTCGCCGCCTGAGTGAAGGCTATTATATTAAAGAAGGCTTTAAAGCCGCAAAGGAATGCTTAAAGTAAGATTCATGCCCTATCGTGATGGGCTGGCCACCATCATGCACCGCCAGACTCCAGGCCATCGCCTCACTTCACAGGATGGCCGCTATGAGTTCTGTTTGGACGACTCTATGGAAGAGGCCGACTTCTGGGTTGTTCAAGGCAAGGGTGTACGTGAGGCACAGACATGTCGCGTGGCTCCAGAGAACACAATCCTGCTCACCACCGAGCCACGTTCCATACTAGTCTATCCGCAACGCTATATCAATCAGTTTGGTCTTGTGGTAAGCTGCCAGCAGCAGATGCGCCACCGCAATATCATCTACGGTCCCGCCATCTTGCCTTGGTTCGTAGGCTATAAGCCAGCTCCACCATCAGCTGGTATTCCCTATACTTTCTCGCAGGACTATGACTCTCTATGTCAGCCGTCTGACCCATCGAAAAAAACGAAACTGCTCTCAGTCATCACTAGCAACAAAGCATTCACACGTGGACACCTGGATCGCATCAAGTTCGTGGAGAAGCTCAAGGCGCACTTTGGCGACCAGATAGACATCTTCGGTCGGGGCTTCCGTCCATTCGATGACAAGTGGGATGTCCTGCGCCCATATAAGTATCATATTGCCATCGAGAATTCCTCACAACTATACTACTGGACAGAGAAAATCTCCGACTGCTACCTGACCGAGACATTCCCCCTCTATTACGGCTGCACCAACCTATCGGACTATTTTCCAAAAAGTGCCTTCCTGCCCATTGACATCCGCAGGCCAGAACAGGCCATCTCGGCTATTGACGATGCAATCCAAAATCACCTCTACGAGCAGTCCATGCAAGTACTCAACGACTGCAAGCAGATGGTTTTGACCCAGTACAATATGTTTGAGTATGTAGCTTGCCTATGCGACCAACTCAATCCCCACGCACAGAAAGAGCAAGTAGTCATTCAGCCCTGCCGCTCAGGCTTGGATTGGCACAATTTCTTGAACTATACCTTCTGTCACAATTATTACAAGGCATTGACCAGACTACATTTCTGGAAAAACGGGAACATGCTGCAACAAACATCTGCCCATCAATAATAAGCTTGCCACAGTCATAGCATTTCAGCACCATAAGACCAAACAGATGAAATTGGGAGAAACAGACAATTTTGTTGAGGACGGAATATATAAAGAGCGTTTGTTGATTAGCATTCATGCAGACCAACGTGAGCTGTCCAGCAACATACGAGCCGCTCGTGCAATTCTGCATTCTTTTCCTGAAGTATGTATCATCATCAATCCACATACTATAACTTTTGGTCACAAGAATCCCGAATACACCATCTGTAATAAACTTGGAGACAGAAAAGGAATCATGGGGGAAAAGGGAGTGACGGCAGGATTCAAGTCAGCAAAAAAACAAGGTTGCAAAATTATTGTGATAGATTTGGATGAACACATTTGGACTGTGCGTGCCTTTGAATTATCCAAATATATCTCTCGGCGGAAGGCTGATTTCGTGACAGAACAAATTGAAGAATGCTATATCGTTTTTAACGGAGAGGCTGTCGTTGTAAATGCAAAATATCAGACTAGACGAGAAATAGAAGCCCTCATAAACGAATTAAAGCCATAGGTACTCGACCTACGGCTTTTATTCATGGATGGTTGCGGAGCTTGATACAATCGCGCCTATATGCAACTCTCATCTAGGTGCAAAGGTAGGAACCATTTCCGATACTCCCAAACTTTTCTCGCATTATTTCCAGCAACTTATCGACTTTATGACATTGCCTGATGTTTCGATGGTTGCCAACAGATATAAAAAGTAATTTTGCAGCTGATAAAAAGAGAAGGAGCGCGAAATGATATGGAAACAATACAGACACGCCAGTTGCAGGCCTCTCTGCTGGGTATCTTGAAAGCCATCAATAAAGTGTGCGAGGAGCATCATCTTACCTACTACCTGTTGGCCGGTTCCTGCCTCGGAGCCATACGGCACCAGGGCTTTATACCATGGGACGATGACGCTGACGTAGGGCTGCCCCGTCCAGACTATGATGAGCTGATAGCTCATGCCAACGAATGGCTGCCAGAAGGTTATGAACTTGTGAGTGGGGACAAGAATTCACACTATCCCTATCCCTTTGCTCGTATTCAAGACTGCTCCACCACATATATTCTGCGTCGTAGCTTCGACTTTGTAGGTGGTATGCCAGTGGATGTCTATCCATTGGATGGCATGACGGAAAACAAATGGAAACGCAAGTGGCACTATATGCGTTTCAGCTGGACAAAAAAGCTGCTATATTTCTGCCTTATAGACCCTTATAAACATGGTCACGGGCTACATTGCCTGCTGGCTAAGACGGTTCGAGCTATATGGAGTGCAGACAGACTGCACCGCAAACTGAATCGTATTCAACGGGAGTATGACTATGAGAGCGCGTCTTTGGTGGCAGACCACGACTACAAACCATCAAAAGGCATCTTACCAAAGGAGGTTTATGGAGTTCCTACAAAAGTGCCATTCGAGGATACACTTCTGACAACTGTTTGTCAGCCTGACTGCTATTTGCGTCATCTTTATGGCAACTATATGGAATTGCCTAAGAGTCTGCCACCACAGAACTATCGATTCGTGGATTTGCAGTTACCATATCGCCAATACCAGAACGATTTATCTGCGAAATAGCGCGTATTTCACTACGTGCCATACGTGTTTCACCCAGATTTCTATTCTGCGACCGAACTTGCGTTTACGCCAACTGCCATAGATGCGGTGTACACCGATAGCGTCCTTATGTCGCTTATATTTCTTTGTGGGTGAGAGCAGATACGTAGGATAAACCGTCAATGACTCAAGGTGCTGCTCTTTATCCTCGTTCTTATAACCCATCTTTTCAGCCACCTCCAGCATCAGGAATGGTGATATGGTCTGGTCTATGCTCCCGTCATCCTTGATGAATTGTCGTCTGCTATAGAAGTCCACCATAGCCTTGCAAAACTGATTGCCCTTCTCACCCATGAAAAAAGCTGCCTGCAGCCCGAAACGTTCACGTTTCCATGCATCTTCATTAAAGGTTGCAAAGCCATGTTCTGGTATCAGTTCATCGAATCGGCGATAGAGGAAAATATCGCTGTCCATATAGATACCTCCCATCGTATATACGGCATAGAACCTTACGACATCGGCGGCAAAAGCCCATTTCCTCTGCTGCAGGGCCTGATTGATGAACCCGCAACCTATGGCCTCTGCATCCTCGTATGTCCATCTCTTGATTTCATAATCAGGAAGGTGTCGCCTCCATGAGTCAAGACAAACCTTAATCTCAACGGGATAGGGGTCGTTGCTGAACCAGCACAAGTGAATAATCTTGGGTATCATAGTTGTTTTACTCTTTGACTTTGGCCCATAGACGTCGCAAGGCCGACCGTCTGTAGGCAGCACGTACCTGTGGCAGAGTCTCCTTGTAGCTCTTCTCTGGGTCGAAAATCACCTCTCCATGCGATGTGCCAGTCATGATAGGGGTCATGTAGTTGTCACCAAAGAGTACACGTAGCAGCCTGTCATAGGCCTTGGGGGCAGGAACCTTCAAGTCTTCGAAATCCAGCCAGATAGTCTCGTCGAAGATGTTGCGCTCCAGCACAAAATCCAATCCGCAGAACGAAATCTCTGCCACCTGCCTGCTCTTGTCAAATGGATGTTCACGGAGCTTGTCCTCTATCTCCCTGAACATCGTGGACCAGCCGCGACGACTAACCTCACGGCGACATTTCATCTTACGGAACACCAGGCCCAATCGACCAGAAGCCAGTATAGCGCAATTCTTGGACTTCAAGTAACGCAGTTTCTTTCGCACCCAGCGAGACAACTCCACACTTTCCGCATGGTCTTCAGGCACGCCGTCCATCACAAAGATATCGATAAATATGCCCTGATTAAACGGCTGGTAACTGTCTGAGGGGCGGATGCCTGTAGTATTGCTGTTACGCAGTTGAGCATGTCCTCGGTAGTAGTCCTTGTCGGAATAAGCCGATTGCAAGAAATAAGGTTCACTGAAGGCCTTGCCGCCTATCTCCAACAGTCGGTCATAGTCCTCGCGAGGCATACATACATCAATGTCATCGTCCCAGGGAATGAACCCCTTGTGGCGTACGGCTCCCAGTAATGTTCCGTAATCAACCCACATACGCAGGTTATGTTCCTTGCAAACATTGATGAGTTGTTCCAGCAAATCTAATTCTACTTGCCAGACCTTTTTCATTAATGCAGGCACATCATATTCCGGTTTCTCGTTGATTAAGTGCATATAATAGTACTTGACTTTCGCAAGCTCCGCTTGCTTGGAAGTTAAAGGAAGTTATGCCGCTTTACGGCGGAAGTTATGGGAAGTTAAAGGACGAATGATTTGCTGGCTGATATAACCAATAGCAGAAGTATTGTCCTTTTGCTCGACCTTTGGTCGCTTCATACTTGAAGAACTTCTTTAACTTCCTACATGCGAAACTTGAGTAATAGTATTTATCCAAGCCGCAAAGATACGATATTTTCGTTTCTCCATCCCTTATTGACATAAAAAATCTGTCTTGCACACTGTATCATGCTGGTGTATGAACTCATACACCGCGACCAACGAATCTGTTCACAAGAGTGAATATCTAAATTCACACTTGTGAATATCTAAAGTCACTCTTGTGAACATCTAAATTCACTCTTGTGAACAGATCCATTCATCAGCATGACTCAACTCACGCACCAGCATGTATGCCTCCATTAGTAGTGTCACACAGATTGCACAGATGCCACAGATGTATTTTCTTCATTCGTGCCATTCGTGTCATTCGTGTTCTTTTCTCCAACATATAATGCCCATCAATTCGTCACTCGTCATTAGTCATTACTCATTCAAATCTCGTTATTCGTGCTATTCGAGTCATTCGTGTTCTTTCTTTAACATCTAATGCCCATTAATTGCTCATATAATTTAATTCATGGTCAATTCATGGTCAATTCATGATAATTCGCGTTTTTTATCTCCAACATCTAATGTCCATCAATCACCCATATAATTGATCATGAATTATATTTCGAACACTAATCTCACTAATCAAACGAATCATTCGTGCTATTCGAGTCATTCGTGTTCTTATCTCCAACATATAATGCCCATCAATTACCCATATAATTGATCATGAATTTATTTCGAACACGAATCTCACTAATCAAACGAATCATTCGTGCCATTCGAGTCATTCGTGTTCTTATCTCCAACATATAATGCCCAT
>JAFZQR010000096.1 GCA_017620295.1 Bacteroidaceae bacterium | reverse complement strand
GCCTGTGAGCGTCCATCTGGTCATCCAAGACCGATTTCCGACTCACATCAGCTCCGAGAGTTAACGACCAATGCTGGAATACAAAGCCAGACAGAGGTCAATGTCTAATCAAACAAATACCACATTTTCAAGTGGACTCATAATTGGATAATTGGACAATTTACAATTGGACAATTGCTGTTTTACATTTTACACTTCACCCTTTACATTTCATTCATCCAGCATTATGACCTACGAAGAAGCCATACAAAAACTTGAGGCAATCTCACAACAGATGGAACAGGGTTCCATATCCATCGACGACCTGACCAAGCAACTACAAGAGGCTCAAAAACTCATAAAGTTCTGCCGTGACCGCCTCACAAAGATTGACACAGAACTGAAAGGGCTGCTTGACACCGACGACAAAGAGTAATAATAGCATCTGTCTATAACGACAGAAACACCGTGCTTCAACACATTGTGAAGCACGGTGTTTTACTGTAGAACACTTATGACACCTTCTCCAAGCGCTTCATCATAGCAAACATGAAGGCTGCGGCAAGAAGACAGATACCAGCCAGTGTACCCCAAATAACTGTCAAAGGAACATTAGCCCCCCAAAGGAGAGCTGGGATAGACACAAGGAAGTTACCAACGGCAGTGGCAACAAACCAACCACCCATCATCATACCCTTGAGCTTCGGAGGAGCCACTTTACTAACAAAGCTGATGCCAATAGGCGACAAAAGCAGTTCGGCAAAGGTAAGAATGAGATAAGTCAGCACAAGCCAGTTGGCACTAACGCGTTCCTCATCGCTTAGGTAGCCACGGAACTCTGCAATCTTAGCTTCAGGCAGTTCCTTTATGTATGCCACACGCTCCTTGGCTTCTATGTGAGTCAAGTGAGTAGCAACAGCTGTGGCATTGGCTGTTGTGAGATCGTATGTTGCCTCGAATTCCTCATCCGCCTCAGCATCCTCACTCTTTATCTTATTATAAAGAGAGTCGGCAGCAGCAGGGCTGGCTGCAAGCTGTTCATATTGACGAATGAGTATTCTGGCATCCTTCACATTGTCAGCCACAGCCGGACGAGGTAACGTGAGTGACGATGTTATCATCACAACGAAGCCAATGGCTGCAACAAGCATACCCAGACCTATCTTCTTTGGTGCCGACGGCTCTTGCTTGCGCTTAGCCAGCCAACCGAAAAGAGCCACGCTGAATGGTGTCAAAGCCACAACAAAGCATGGATTAAACTGCTGGAATATTGGAGCTTCCACACCAACTGCGCCATTGAGACGACTGTATTTCCATCCCAAGAATGCCAAGGCAGCCAGGATGAGTGTAGCAGAAATGCCCTTGCCCTTACCTGTCTTACTCTGGAACAATGCAAATGAGCCATATATAACAAGAATAACAGCAACAAGGTTTGTGACGTCAAACATCATACTCTGCAAGCCTGCCGAGCTGGTCTTTGTATAAGAATCCGCAAACAGGGTCAAGGTCGCACCATTCTGATGGAATGCCATCCAGAAGAATATCACCACTGCAAACACTAGGCACAGAGCCACTACACGCTCCTTATTCTCTGTAGGGGTAAGCTCCTTAGCCTCAGCAGCATTGTCATCAGACTTCTTTACGCCCTTGTAGTCAGCGTGAGCAAACCAAGAACGGAGGCTATAGTAGATAGCCATTGACACTATAAGCGACACACATGCCACAGCGAATGAGAAGTGATAGGCTGCACCCGACTCATAGCCCAGTTCATTAATAGCCCAGTTCTTGATGGCAATTGCTGCTGTAGGAGCAAACATGGCACCGATGTTGATAGCCATATAGAACAACGAGAAGCCCGATTCACGCTGGCTAGCATACTGAGGAGTGTCATAAAGATTTCCCACCATAACCTGTAGGTTACCCTTAAACAGACCCGTACCGAAGCTAACCAGCAATAATGCTGCGCCCATTACGGCAACAGCTAATGTGTTGGAGCCAAGAGGTATCGCTAACAGTACATAGCCCAAGAACATGATAGAGATACCTGTCGTGACCATCTTGCCGAAGCCAAACTTGTCAGCCATGATACCGCCAATAAGGGGAAGAAAGTACACCAGCCCTAGGAAAACCGAATAGATTGTACCTGCCAAGCCAGAACCCCAGCCGAAGTTCTCTTTAAGGAATAACACAAACACTGCCAGCATGGTGTAATAGCCGAAGCGTTCACCAGTGTTGGCCAAAGCAAGGGCATAAAGCCCTTTAGGTTGATTTTCAAACATGGTTATATATAAATTATGGTATTGACACGCGTTCTTCGGCCACAAAGGTAACGATTTAGGCGTAACTTCAGATGCTCAAATGAAAAGTTTTTGCATACAGAGATATTTCCCAAGTATTTATACTACTTTTGCACCAACATTCAATCAACATACTTTCAACACCACATCATCATGGATTGGCTAGTATCTCTTTTCACCAGCACTGACTCCATTGCCCACATCGTTGTGCTATATGCATTGGTAATCTCTGTGGGCATTGCATTGGGACGTTTCAAAATTGCAGGCATCTCACTGGGTGTCACCTTCGTTCTATTCGCTGGTATCTTGGCGGGACACATCGGGTTCACAGGTACACCCGCCGTGCTTAACTATGTTCAAGACTTCGGCCTGATACTTTTTGTTTACTGCATTGGTTTGCAAGTAGGGCCTGGCTTCTTCGAAAGCTTCGCCAAGGGTGGCATCACGCTGAACCTATTGGCAATGAGCCTTGTACTGCTCAATGTAGCCACCATGCTAGTGCTGTTTTTCGCCATCTTCTATGATGGCAACGCACAGAATGGCGAGAACGTAAAGAACCTTTCCATGATGACTGGCGTGCTTTGTGGTGCCATAACCAACACCCCAGGCTTGGGTGCGGCCACAGAAGCTGTAAATAGCATTTACAAAGGAGCAACAGAGATTCCTCAGATTGCATCGGGCTATGCCTGCGCCTATCCCCTAGGCGTTGTTGGCATAATCGGTGCCACAATAGCTCTTCGCTACATCTGCCGTATATCGTTGAAGAAGGAAGAGGAAGCCATCGAGGCAGAACTCAATGAAAATCCACATGCCAAGCCTCACCGCATGACACTCCGTGCAGAAAACAAGGCTCTGAGTGGACGTACCATCCTTCAGATACGCGACTTCCTTGGCCGTAATTTCGTTTGCTCGCGTCTCCTGCACGAGGGACATGTTGAAATCCCCAACCGCGAGACACTTGTAACGGAGGGCGACCTGCTATATATAACATGTGCAGAGGATGACTGGGAAGCCATATCAGCGTTCATAGGTCCTGTTGACCACGTAGAATGGGAGGAGCAGGATGTGCCTATGGTATCGAAGAGCATACTTGTGACACAACCCGACATCAACGGCAAGACCTTCGGACAGCTGCATTTCAGCTCCGTCCACGGTGTGAACGTAACGCGCATACAGCGCGGCGGCATGAACCTCTTCGCCGACCGCAACCTCCGCATCCAGATTGGTGACAAGCTAATGGTGGTTGGTCCTGAGGATGCCGTGAACCGCGTGGCAGGACGACTGGGCAACGAGGTGAAGCGACTGGATCACCCAAACCTCAGTGCCATCTTCATCGGCATCGTCATCGGCATCCTGTTCGGAATGATGCCAATAGCCATTCCAGGTATTCCTACACCCGTAAAGCTAGGTCTGGCCGGTGGTCCTCTCATCATTGCCATTCTCATTGGACGTTTCGGCTACAAGCTACGCCTAGTGACCTATACCACTACATCAGCCAACCTTATGCTGCGTGAGTTCGGTCTGGTTCTGTTCCTTGCTTCTGTTGGAATCAAGGCTGGAGCAACGTTCTGGGACACTGTTATGCACGGCGATGGCCTCACCTACGTATGGGCAGGATTTCTAATTACAATCATTCCTATAATTATTATAGGTATGATAGCACGACTGAAATTCAAGATCAACTACTTCACGCTAATGGGTATGATTGCCGGTGCCACCACAGACCCACCAGCCTTGGCCTACGCCAATCAGACAGCCAACAACGATGCGCCAGCTGTGGGCTACAGCACCGTATATCCACTGACCATGTTCCTGCGCATTCTCACAGCACAGCTTATCATCCTGCTGCTTTACTCCATTATATAATAAGGCTTAGTTCTTGAAGCCATGTCCATTGAACATCTCTATCAGCTATATCTTCAGCACCCCGTTGTGAGTACCGACAGCCGTCGTACTCCTGAGGGATGTATGTTCTTTGCCCTCAAAGGCGAATCGTTCAACGGCAATCTGTTTGCCAAGAAGGCTCTGGATGCAGGAGCCGCAATTGCAGTGGTTGATGAGCCAGACGTCATTAAGCCTGGCGACAAGCGTTTCGTACTAGTAGATGATGTGCTTACGGCTCTACAGCAACTAGCAGCCTATCATCGTCAGCAGTTCCAAGGACCTGTATTACAGATAACAGGTACCAATGGCAAGACAACCACAAAGGAACTTATCGCGGCAGTATTGTCCAAGGCATACAATGTGCTTTACACACAGGGTAACCTGAACAACCACATTGGTGTGCCTCTCACATTACTACGTCTGCGCACAGACAAGCACCAGATTGCAGTCATTGAAACGGGCGCCAACCATCCTGGAGAGATAGCCTTCCTGACCAACATCGTGAAACCGACATGC
Organism: Bacteroidaceae bacterium; assembly: GCA_017620295.1. Taxonomy (GTDB): domain Bacteria; phylum Bacteroidota; class Bacteroidia; order Bacteroidales; family Bacteroidaceae; genus Physcousia. Next base: position 29,246 of record JAFZQR010000096.1, on the reverse strand, counting down.
GGTTTGGTGACAAATGTCGGAGTAGCTCACATTGAAGGCTTCGGCTCATTCGAAGGTGTGAAGCGTACAAAGGGAGAGCTGTACGATTACTTACTGGCTACAGCCGGCTGCAAGCTGTTCCTGTCGGTGTCCAACAAGGATCTTTCAGGCATGGCTACAGAGCGCGGTGTGGAGAAGAACGACAAGCGCATCATAGCATACGGGCAGCAGGGTACGGATGCACAGACTTTGATTTGCGAAGGAGCAGTTAAGGAATGTACCCCCTTCGTAACCATCACTTGGCAGCAAGAAGGAGGAGCTGCTCATGTCACCCCGACAAAACTCATAGGTGCATACAATCTCGACAACATACTGGCAGCCATAGCCGTAGGTCTGCACTTTGGAGTTACGCCTGACGACATCAGCCAAGCCCTGACCGACTATCAGCCAAGCCTAGGTCGGTCGGAGTACCGTCAGACAGAGTACAACCGTCTCATCATAGATGCCTACAACGCCAACCTCACAAGTATGCAGGCGGCTCTCACCAACTTTGGGAACCTGTCATTGCCAAACAAGATGGTCATCCTAGGCGACATGAATGAATTGGGAACAGACAGCCAATATGCCCACAAGCAAATCTTGGACAAAGTCTGGAGTATGCCCGACATCAAGGAAGCGTGGCTTGTAGGGAAATGCTGGAAAAAGAGCCTGTCCAATCCAGAGCGAAGCAATATCACATACAGATTATTTGCCAACGTCGAAGAAGTGAAGGCCTATATCAACGAACATAAGCCCACTGATATGACAATATTGGTGAAGGGTTCCAACAGCATCAAGCTGCACCAACTGCCAGAGCTGCTGTAATCACCATGCGCATTGTTATTGACGATAAGATACCATTCATACAGCCTGCATTGCGGCTGTTGGCCGATGAAGTTGTTGCCCTGCCAGGCACTAAGATTACAGAATCCGATGTCCATGATGCAGATATCCTTGTGGTCAGAACACGAACACGCTGCAACCGTGAGTTGCTGGAGGGAAGTAGGATAAGACTTGTGCTGACTGCCACCATAGGCTACGACCACATTGACACCGCCTACATGCGACAAGTAGGTATAGAATGGCATAACTGTCCAGGCTGCAATGCCAACAGCGTTGCTCAATATGTTCACTCATGCCTTATCTTGATGCAACAGGAGCGTGGTCTCAACTTGCCAGATGCAACAATTGGTATAGTGGGTGTAGGCCATGTGGGGAAAGCTGTTCTCAGATGGATTATGCCTATGGGCTTCAAGCGCATCTTGCTTTGCGACCCGCCGTTGGAAAAAGCGAACATTGAGGCACCAGATGGCTATGAGTGGAGCAGTTTGGAGCAACTAAAAGCCGAAGCCGATATACTGACGTTGCACGTTCCCTTAACACTCAATGGCTTGCATCCGACTTTCCACCTTATTGACAGCACGTACCTGAACAATCGCACTAAGCCACTCGCTCTTATAAATGCAGCCCGTGGAGGTGTGGTTGACGAGTCTGCACTGCTAAAAAGCATGGCTCAGGGCAAAGTCAATACCGCCATTATAGACACATGGGAGACCGAGCCTCAGCCCAATCTCCCATTATTAGATAAGGTATATATAGGTACTCCTCACATAGCTGGCTACAGTGCCGATGGCAAAGCCAATGCCTCGCGAATGTGTGTAGAAGCCATCTGCCGCCACATTGGAAGAGAGATGCCATGTACCATTGAGGCTCCCGCCCTACCCGAAGGCTATAAAGGATATGATCCGAGCCGTCACCTTTCCGCCAACAGTCCACTGTTCTATTACGACCCACGCCGTGACAGTGCTCTCCTGAAGGCTGCACCCGAAACATTCGAACAGCTACGAGGCAACTATCCGCTTCGTCGCGAATAGTGAGACAAGGTCTCACTTCACATTGCCTACACGTAGCAGATACTCTGCTATCTGCACAGCATTGAGAGCAGCACCCTTCTTAATCTGATCACCGCAAAGCCAGAAGGTCAGTCCATTGTCATTGGCCAGGTCACGACGTATGCGTCCCACATAGACATCATCCTTGCCAGCTGTGAAGAGCGGCATAGGATACTGTTTGTTGGCTGGGTCATCCATCACCGTAACGCCCTCGGCTTCAGACAAAGCCTTGCGGGCATCTTCAGGAGTAATAGGCTGTTCAGTCTCAATCCATACAGCCTCACTATGACTGCGCAGACTTGGCACACGCACACACATAGCCGAACAAGCAGCATCGGTATGCATTATCTTGCGTGTCTCGTTGAACATCTTCATTTCCTCTTTGGTATAGCCATTGTCAGTGAAGACGTCTATCTGAGGTATCACATTGTATGCCAGCTGATAGGCAAACTTATTAACAGTGGCAGGTTTACCATCCAGCACTTCGCGGTACTGCTGTTCCAGCTCAGCCATAGCAGCTGCTCCAGCACCACTGGCAGCTTGGTACGATGCTATGTGAATGCGACGGATGTGACTGAGCTTCTCCAATGGCTGCAAGCACACAACCATCATGATAGTTGTGCAATTAGGATTGGCAATGATGCCACGAGGACGGTTGAGAGCATCCTCGGCATTGCACTCAGGCACCACCAAAGGCACATCAGCATCCATGCGGAAAGCCGAACTGTTATCAATCATTACAGCACCGTGCTTGGTTATAGTCTCAGCGAACTCCTTACTTGTACCGCCACCAGCACTGACAAAAGCGATGTCTATATCGCGGAAGTCATCATTGTGCTGCAAGAGCTTCACCTCATACTCCTTGCCACGGAAAGTGTATTTGCGTCCGGCACTGCGTTCACTACCAAACAACACAAGATTGTTTATTGGGAAGTTGCGCTCGTCAAGAACGCGCAGGAACTCCTGGCCTACGGCACCGCTGGCACCAACTATTGCTACATTTGGCATAGTATAAATATGTATTGATTATGGACTATTGTATGATTTCGCAGCAAAAGTACATCAAAAACAGCGAATATGCAGACTGATATACATGTATTTTGCCGACATCAGCTTACCAATTGACTAAAATCACTACCTTTGCATGGAAAATTGATAATAAATGCCAGCTCTCATAACAAACCCCACTTGGATATTCCTCGTGATGCTGCTCGTGATGCTGCTTGCACCTATTGTGTTCAGACGGCTGCACGTTCCTCACATCATAGGTCTGATTGTAGCGGGCATGCTTATCGGACAACATGGCCTTAACTTGCTTGCCCGCGATGCCTCATTTGAGCTGTTCGGACAAGTCGGCATCTACTATATCATGGTGCTGGCGGGTTTGGAGATGGACATGGGCAGTTTCCGACGGCATGGACGCCAAGGCATGCTCTTCGGTCTGTTCACAATACTCATACCTTTTTTGATGGGTTTTGGAGTTGCTCGCTGGATATTGCATTTCACCACTACGGCATCCTTGGTAGTCAGTTGCCTGCTAGCATCCCACACCCTTGTGACCTACCCTATCGTAGGCAGATATGGTCTAGGCAAGCACCCTAGTGTTGTATTCGGCATCGTAGCCACAGCTATGGCCAGTTTCGCAGCATTGCTAATCCTAGCCGTAGTGGTACAAAGTGAGCAAGGCAACAGCGACTGGTTGCTTTGGACGCTCTTCGGTCTGGGCATCATAGTCTATATTATTGCCGTGGCGTACACCTTCCCCAAAATTAGCCGCTGGTTTCTCCGACGCAACGAAGACCCCGTCACGCAGTATATGTTTGTGCTGGCAATGGTCTTCATAAGCGCATTCCTTGCCGTTCAGGTCGGATTGGAAGGACTGTTAGGCGCATTTCTGGCAGGTCTTGTGATGAACCGCACCATACCTCATGGCGGTCCCCTCATGGGTCGATTGGAGTTTGTGGGCAACGCCCTGTTTGTACCATATTTCCTTATTGGAGTCGGCATGATTATTGACGTGCGCCTGCTAGTTGCCGACAGCTCCACATTGAAGCTATGCGCCATTATCATCACCACGGCCATACTATCCAAATGGATTGCTGCATGGATGATGCAACAGGCGAGCAAGAGTAGCGCTGCCGACCGTCTGATGATGTTCGGACTGACTAACAGCCACGCCGCTGGTGCCTTGGCCATAGTGATGATTGCAACGCAGCCTGAACTTAACCTCATGGACACACAGATGCTTAACGCAACGGTGCTGCTCATATTGTTCTCATGCGTTGTAAGCTCTTTTGCCACAGGACGGGCCGCACGACATCTGACACTGCAAACCTCAGAGTTAGAACGCAACAGAGGCAGCTACCACGGCAAGTGCCTCACGGCTCTGGCCTATCCCCAGACCGTAGATAACCTCACACAGCTGTCCATAATGATACGCAATCCGCGCATTGCCGACAGTCTTATGGGACTGGCCGTGTCTATGGATGACGCCCCCGACGATGCCATACGAGTCCAAGGACAGCAAAACTTGGAAAAGGCCAGAGAGATTGCTGCCGCAGCCGATGTGAAGATGTCCACCATGAGCCGCGTCAGCTCCAATGTAGCCAGTGCAATAGTCCACACCATGCGCGAGGTCGATGCAGGTGAGGTAATCCTAGGTTTGCATGAAACAGAGGAAGGGCGGCCCGCAGGTGAATTGGGTGTAGTGACACAGAGCATACTGAACGCCACCCACCGCGAAGTGATTCTTGTGCGCCTGCTTATGCCGCCAGGCACCGTGCGCCGCATTGTGATTGTTGTGCCGCCACGTGCTGAGTATGAGGTCGGGTTCTACAAATGGCTCGAACACATCTGTCGCATTGGTGAACAGACAGGGCAGATGATGCACATACATGCCATAGGTGACACCTGCCAGTATATCCAAGAGTTCATGCAAGAGCAGCACCCGCTTGTCCGCTACGAGTTGCACAATGAGAAAGGGATGGGTGCTCTGCTGGTAAGGCTGCCTTCAGAGGTCAACAACGACCACCTTCTAGTGCTGGTCAGCTCGCGCAAGGGTTTCATCTCCTACACATCAGCCCTGAACACCCTGCCCAGCATCATAGCCCACAGTTTCTCCCACACCAATGTCATGCTGCTCTACCCCGACCAGTACGGCGACCCACAAGAGTCATTATCAGTATTCGCCCCTAATGGTCAGAGCGTCACTCAACGTCAGCTGCTTTTTGAACAGTGGCTAAGCAAAGCATTCAACAGATATGATTACACTCAATAACATCACCAAGAGTTTCGGTTCGCTTCAAGTGCTGAACGGAATAGACCTGACTATAGACAAAGGTGAAGTTGTAAGCATCGTTGGTCCCAGCGGTGCCGGCAAGACCACTCTGCTCCAGATAATGGGAACGCTGGATCGAGCCGACAGCGGCAAGGTCATCATCGAAGGTACAGACGTAGCTCTCCTGGGGCAGAACGAGTTGGCACGTTTTCGTGGCAAGAACATTGGATTTGTGTTCCAGTTCCATCAGCTGCTACCAGAACTAACGGCCTTGGAAAACGTGATGATACCAGCCCTCATAGCCCATACCAAGCGAAAGCTAGCCGAGGAACGTGCCAGAGAGCTGCTGACATATATGGGGCTGCAGGACCGTGCCGACCATAAGCCTTCGGAACTGAGTGGCGGTGAGAAACAGCGTGTAGCAGTGGCTCGTGCGCTTATCAACCGTCCAGCCGTGGTGCTGGCCGACGAGCCAAGCGGAAGCCTGGACAGTCAGAACAAGCGTGAGTTGCACCAGCTTTTCTTCAGGCTTCGCGATGAGATGGGCATTACATTTGTAATCGTTACCCACGACGAGGAACTGGCAGCCTTGACCGACCGCACAATCCGTTTACGCGATGGGCAGGTTGAAGGTGATAATGCCACAGAGATTACAGCCGATATACAACATCAAACAGAAAGCGACCTATGAAGATTGAACTAGGGAAAACCAATAAGCTGAGTGTGCTACGCTTCACACCTCAAGGCGCCTATCTTGATGGCGGCCCAGACAATGGCATACTGCTACCCAAACGCTATGTGGCTGAAAGCCTGCACGAGGGTGATGAAATAGAAGTGTTTGTATATCTAGATTCCGAGGAACGTCTCGTAGCCACCACCGAACAGCCCAAAGCGCAAGTCGGCGACTTTGCATGGCTGCGTGTGGCATGGGTTAACAAATACGGTGCCTTCCTCGACTGGGGACTGATGAAGGATTTATTTGTACCTTTCCGCGAACAGAGACAACCGATGGAGCAAGGACGTTATTACCTTGTTCACGTACACATAGATCCAGAGTCATACCGTATAGTGGCTTCCTCACGTATAGAGATGTACCTCAATCGGGAACGACCTCCCTATCAAGCTGGGCAGGAAGTGCAGATACTCGTTGCAGGTCGCACGCCATTGGGCTACAAAGCCATAATCGAGAATGCCTATCAGGGTTTGCTGTTCGCCGATGCCATGTTCACTGAAATACACAGCGGAGACCGTCTCACAGCCTATATCAAGCAAGTTCGCCCCGACGGCAAGATAGACCTGTCTCTTCAGCAGACAGGTCAACAAGGGGTTATTAACTTTGCCGAGCGGCTTCTGCAGCACATCGAGATGCATGGAGGCACTACCCATCTCTGTGACAATAGTCCTGCCGATGAGATTTATGCTGTTTTCGGAGTAAGCAAAAAGGCGTTCAAGCGAGCTGTTGGCGACCTCTACAAGCGCAGACTCATCACAATTGAGCCCACAGGTCTGCGGCTAGTCAAGTAGTAGGACCATATTATTGTTCCACAGGTTGCCTGCGGAACTCCAGCACGTGAGGTATTTTGACAAGCTTCTTTCCCTCCACACGCTTTATAACAGCTCCTTTCACCTGACGGAATACCAGCATGGTATCACCCTGCAATGTCAGTTCCACCTCCTGTGTCTCTGAACCAAGGTCGTTGCTGAGACGAACTGTGGCATGAGAATCATCCTCAACCTGAAACGACGTTACCATCCATGTCCCATAGATGCCAGCACCGTTGAGATAGCCGTTCATGGGTCCAAAGATGTCCATACCCGGCACGTCCACGCTTTCCTCATATAGGTCTAGTTCGAGTGTGGCAGGCTGGCTGTCAGAGATGAACCGTCCCTTCCAAGGTGTTGACGCAGATGTGAGCAGTAGTATGAGGGAGAATAGCAGTGCTTTCATTATTCTTTTGATAAGTTGGCACAAAGGTAGGTATTGTTCACAAAAAAACCGTTACCTTTGCACGATTTTTGAGAAAACATATATGGTGGGTTCTATTAATTCCCACCGATTATGATTAATATATATGACTAACATCGTTTTTAATAGAACCCACCATATGTCTGCAATCCAAACAATACTATTGCTGCTAGCCAGCAACGTATTCATGACCTTTGCCTGGTACGGTCATCTGAAGCTCCAACAATCAGGCATCAGCAATGACTGGCCGCTGATGGCAGTAATAGGCTTCTCATGGAGCATCGCTTTTATAGAGTATTGTTTTGCCGTACCTGCCAACCGCATTGGGTTCGAAGGTAATGGCGGTCCATACTCGTTGGTACAGCTGAAGGTAATCCAAGAAGTTATCTCGCTGACCATTTTCACAATCATCACAGGCTTCATCTTTGGCGGACAAAACCTCCAATGGAATCATCTGGCAGCTTTTGTATGCCTGGTGCTGGCTGTGTACTTTGTATTTAAGTAAGCGGCATACGACAGTAACTACAGCTTGTAATCCACCTTTATCACCAGCACACGCAGGTTCTGGCTCTCTGCCGTAGTCTTCACCTTGGCCACATGCCAGTCACATGGGAACATAATGTTGAATGTACCTGGAATGGATGTGAACTGTTCGAGCTTGTCGTACTGGAACGAGTACTCCAATCGGTCGGGTTTGTAATCGGACAAAGGTTGTGAGGTCTCATGGTCAAGGCGACAGAACCCTTCTGTGCCGCGCACCACATACATAAAGTCTATCTTCTGGTAGTGACTCTCACTGCCCTTGCCAGCCCGCAGGTCATCCTGCGAACACCAGTTATCACCATCCTCAACGCTGACTGTCAAGGTTGTACCTAGTATAGGCACACGACCAGCAGGAATGCTGAGCAAATCGGTCTGCTCCAGCCACTGGAAGAGAGCCTGCCACTGTGCAGGGTTTTTATGGTACTGCAGGTAGAACTCCACAAGGTTGACCATTGGTGCAGGGTCAGCCTTCGTGAATCCATTACGCCACTCTCCACGCTTCACCCACTTCTGAGCCAATCGTGTGAGTTGTTTGGGATAGTGATTGGTGTAGGTTTGGCCGCACACCGTCAGGGTGCAGCTTAGTGCCATCAATAGCGTGAAGATAGTACGTCTCATAATTATGAATACCTATTTACAGATAGGGTTCTACTTAGCCTTTCGTCCGAAGAGCGAGAAATGAACGTAGCGACGTGGGTTGGCCTTGAGGTCCTCAAGTAGTGCCGCAGCAGCTTCTGTGGTGCGGGCAAGGTTGTCGTAGATGGCTGGGTCATGAAGCAACAGGCCGGCGGTGTTGTCGGTGGAATTGAGTTGTGCGACAGCTGCCTGCATCTCTTGAATGGTGGAATCAAGATGCGATAGTGTTGTCTGCAAGTCGAGGGCAGCAAGGTTGTCAATCAGCTGGGTGGCATGCTGTCCGGTGGTATTGAAAGTCTGCGCCAGTGCAGGAACATCGCGAACCAACAGCGTGTTGAGCTGTGCCGAACTACGGTTCAGGTTTGCAGTCATTGAGTTGACATTCTCAAGAGTGGCCTTGATATTCGGGTCGGTAGCGATGGTATTGAGTGATACCAGCAGGGTGTCGGCCTTGGCCAAAGTAGCTTCAAGTTTTGGAATGAGTTCTGCGGCCTGTTCCATGAGTCCCCCTGATTCTACAGCTGGAATGGTGTCGCCAACAGCATAACGTTTGGAGGTGTCACGCCCCATAATGAGATTCAGAGTGCATCCTCCCAGCATAGCCTCATCCAGCATAGCTGTTGTACCCACAGGAATAAGCATCTGTTTATCTACAGCTATCTCAACGATGACCCCACAGCCTGGATGCGCATAGTCGTAACGGACATCTGATACTATGCCAACCTGGAAGCCATCAGCATAGACAGGACTGCTCTTAGCCAATGCCTTGGCGTTTCTGAAGTTAATCAGATAGATGTCAGACGACGAGAAAACACTAATCCCTTTAAGAAACTTGATTGTGAAGAACAGGAACACAAGAGCTGCAACACCTGCAACTCCAATCTTAACTTCGCGTGATATTGTCATAGTTTAAAATAGTCTTTTATTGCTTGGAAGATGCCCTGTGCAAGTTGATTTACACCTGCCTGACTTAGCAGATAGGTTTCCTCCGTGGCATTGGTTATATATCCCAGTTCTATTAGACAAGAAGGCATCGATGTAGCTCGCAGCACGAGGAAACCAGCCTGATGCACACCTTTATCTACACGTCCAACTGTCTTCATCTGTTTCTGGACAAGCGTGGCAAGACGCACACTCTGAGACATGTTCACATCCTGCATCAACTCAAAGATGATATAGCTCTCAGCCGAGCGGGGGTCGAAGCCTTCATAACGCTGCTCGTAGTCGTTTTCCAGCAAGATGACCTCATTCTCCCGTCGTGCCACAGCCAGATTGTCGGCTGCTCGGTGCATACCCAGCGTATAGGTCTCAGCGCCATGAACCAAGCCTTTGCCAGCAACGGCATTTGTATGAATGGATATGAACAAATCTGCCTTGGCGCGATTAGCTATATTGGCTCTCTCGTTTAATTCAACAAACACGTCGGTCTTACGGGTATAAACAACATTTACGTCCTGCAACTGCTGCTCAACCAACCGGCCCACAGCCAGCGCCACACTCAGATTAATATCCTTTTCCTTTCCTCGCTTGCCGATTGCTCCAGGGTCCTTTCCCCCGTGACCAGCATCAATGACTATTGTCACAGGATTGCCTGCGACAGCCACCATCACACAGCACAGCCATCCCATTAAGAATGCAAGGATGCGGGGGTATTTATGGCGCGGATACACTTTACTACCTGTAATTTCGGTTTACAACGCTGCAAAAGTAGTCTCATTTTCCATAATATCAAAATCTTCAGCAAATGATTTGCAACCTGCAGGCAAGCTGCTAATTCCCGAGAGATATCACACAAGATATTTGCGCTGCTGTCAAATGATTTTCATCATGCCGATGAACGAAGTCATTCATGCCGTTAAACGAACCTGTTCACACTTGTGAATTTAGATATTCACTCTTGTGAATTTAGCTGTTCACACTTGTGAATTTAGATATTCACTCTTGTGAACAGATTCGTTTGCCACGTTGTACAAACTCTAGCACCGTCATGATTGACATCGTGCATGCCACTATCAGAGTATATAGCATTCACACAAAAACCCATTGAGCCATAATTAAATCAAGACATGCACGCCTAATTATCATCAAATACTCGTAACTTTGCAGCCGCATTTCAAGAATGCTATACCTATATAATATATATAACTTCGAATTATACACTTCACAATCATGTTTCACTTACTACAAGTAACCGAGCTGGTGTCCGACACAGTCCTAGCCAGCCAAGCCGAGAAACTGGCATCCGTTGGCGAAGACCTGGCAAACGGCAATGTACGCTTAGATCAGGTTATCACTCAACTCATCAACTGGTCAATGGATATGGGACGGCATATCATAGCCGCCATCGTTGTCTATTTCATCGGTCACTACATCATCAAGTTCATCAACTACCTTCTGGCCACCATGCTGGAGCGCCGCAAGGTGGAGGTTTCAGTACAGACATTCGTCAAGAGCTTTATAAGCATTCTGCTGAAGGTTCTGCTCATTATTACAGTTGTAGGCACCTTGGGCGTTAACACCACCAGCTTCGCTGCCCTGCTCGCATCGTTCGGTGTTGCCATTGGTATGGCTCTGAGCGGCAACCTGCAGAACTTCGCAGGCGGAATTGTGATACTGTTCCTAAAGCCTTACAAAGTTGGTGATTTCATCGAAGCCCAAGGTACAGCCGGCACAGTGAAAGCCATTCAGATATTCCACACCATACTGCTCACCGCCGACGGCAAGCAGATATTCGTGCCAAATGGCTCCATGAGCAGCGGCAGCATCACCAACTACACCCTCACGCCATCACGTATGTGCGAATGGGTGATTGGCGTGGAATATGGCGAGGACGTTGAGAAAGCACGTCAGACAGTCCTTGACATCATCAAGACAGACAGCCGCGTACTAAGCGATCCCGCTCCTGTGGTGTGGTTGAAGGAACTGAACAGCAGTTCTGTTGACATAGTTGCTCGTTGCTGGACAGAGAATGCCGACTATTGGCCTGTAATGTTCGAGACACGCGAGAAGATCTACAACACCTTCAACACCAAGGGTATTGGCTTCCCATTCCCACAAGTCACTGTACATCAAGCATAAGACAAACCCTCACAGCTCTTAATGGAACCAATGATAGCCGACCTGGCACTCATTCTCGTGTGCGCAGGTGTGATGACTTTGCTGTTCAAATGGCTGAAACAGCCACTAGTGCTAGGATATATTGTAGCAGGCTTCGTGGCCTCGCCCAATATGCCCTATATGCCTAGCGTCACAGACTTGGAGAACATCCACCTGTGGTCGGACATTGGAGTAATCTTCCTACTGTTTGCCCTAGGTCTTGAATTCAGTTTCAAGAAGATTATGAAGATGGGGGCCGCGCCCATCATTGCAGCCTGTACCATCATCCTTTCCATGATGATGGTGGGCTACACTGTAGGCCACGCCTTCGGATGGGGGCAGATGAACAGCATCTTCCTAGGTGGCATGCTGGCTATGTCCAGCACCACCATCATCTTCAAGGCATTCGATGACATGGGCTTGCGACAGCAGCGCTTCGCAGGCATGGTGCTGAGTGTACTGATTATTGAAGACATTCTAGCCATAGTGCTGATGGTGATGCTATCCACGATGGCTGTGAGTCAGCATCTGGAGGGTCTGCAGATGCTGACAAGCATCATGAAACTGGTGTTCTTTCTGGTGCTATGGTTCGTTGTTGGCATCTACCTCATCCCCATATTGCTTCGCAAAGTAAAGTCGCTGATGGGAGATGAGACCATGCTTATCGTATCACTCGCCCTGTGTCTGGGTATGGTAGTGATAGCAACCCAAGTGGGCTTCTCACCAGCCTTCGGAGCATTCATCATGGGTAGCATCCTAGCCGAGACCGTTGAGGCAGAGCGTATAGAGCATCTGGTGAGTCCTGTTAAGAACCTGTTCGGTGCAATCTTCTTCGTGTCGGTTGGCATGATGGTTGATGTCCAGCTGATATTCACTTACATCGTACCGATACTATGCATCATAGCTGCCATAATGATTGGGCAGGTCGTGTTCAGTACCGCAGGTTTCCTACTGGCCGGGCAACCGCTGAAGGTGGCTATGCAATGCAGTTTCTCGCTGACACAGATAGGTGAATTTGCATTTATTCTAGCCACACTTGGAACATCCCTGCACGTGACGAGCGATTTTCTGTACCCAATAGTAGTGGCAGTATCAGTGTTCACAACCTTCACCACGCCCTACATGATACGCCTGGCCATACCCGCCTACAACAATCTTGAGAGACATTTGCCAGTACGCCTGAAACTAATACTCAACGAATACACCACCACCGCCCCTACCGAGGTGCAGGAGGACAGCCTTTGGCGACAATACCTGCTTCAAAGCGGACGACAAGTACTTATATACGGCGTCCTGGCCATAGCCACAGAAGTTCTGGTGCTAACCTTGGTTGGCGACCTGCTGCCACAATCATTGCTTCCTGAACCCTGGAATAACATTGCCCTCGCAGCTACGACCATTCTGTGTGCTTCACCGTTCCTCTACGCTCTCGTGCGTCGCTCAACTGGCAACCAGACATACAAGGCACTCTGGAAAAGCAGCCGTTTCAACCATGTGCCGATGATTGGCATATCACTCCTACGTCTGGCTCTAGGTACATTCTCCGTAGGATGGGTACTGAACTACACACTTCATTGGAACACCCCACTCGTTGCGGTTATTGCTACAGCACTAATAGTGGCAATAACGATGTCGCGTTCGGCACAACGCCAGAGCCGTAGGCTCGAAGCAACATTCACCGACAACCTGAACCTACGCGAACGCACAGCACAGCAGAACCGTCCAAAGTATGCAGGCAGACTTATGGAACGCGACATGCACCTCTCTGAGTTCGCCATACCAATTGGCATAAGATGGGCTGGACAGACACTGGCAGAACTGGGATTGGGCAAGCGCTACGACATACACGTAGCATCGGTACTGAGAGGCAAAGAACGCATCAACATACCTTCAGGAAAGACACGCATTCTCCCTGGCGACCGCCTGCAAGTGATAGGTACCGACAAGCAGCTGGCTGCGTTCAGCAAAGAACTTGAGAAAGAGACGGCTCTATCAGAGAAAGCCGAAGACAAAACAACAGTCAAAGAAATGAAGTTGCGACGTATGTTGCTGGCAGAGGATTCGCCCTACGTGGGTCAAACTATAAAAGACAGCCATATACGAGAAGACTACCACTGCCTAATAGTGGGAATAGAAGATTCAGAGCAAGGCTCGCTGACGGCTCCACAACCCAACCACACTTTCAGAAGCAACGATATTGTGTGGGTTGTAGGAGAGGATGAAGACCTGTCTCAGCTCCTATGCTCGCTTTCGTAGTTCCTTTTTTGCAGCAAATAATACCCCCCCCCATACACAGGCTCCCATCAATAGGAGCAACGGTGATATCTTAAGCAAAAACAGTTCCAAGCCATCCCTGCCACTGACTCCGTACATGATTGTGAAGATAATGCACACAACAGCTATAGACGACACGCCGAACAGGAGGCCACGCTTCCGAGCCAAGGCTATTCTTTTGGAACGATGTGAATGATGATGGTGGTGATGGTGATGATGTCCAGAGCTTGAATGAGAGCTATGGTGGTGATGATGCGTCCCGTTTTCCATGCTATATTAGTTTTCGACATGCAAAGATACAGTTATATGCGAACTAAAAAACAATTATTGTTTTCCAATTAACAATTCTTTGTTACTTTTCTTGACCTATTTGTATATATATGTCACCACTCTTAGACCTTCACACACATACAGTAGCATCGGGACACGCCTACTCCACCGTTCAGGAGATGGCACATGCAGCAGCTGAGCGCGGACTTCAGATTTTAGGCATTACCGACCATGCCCCTTCCATACCTGGTGCGCCAGACTCCATATACTTCCGCAACCTTCATGTTGTGCCACGAATGATGTACGGCGTTAGGCTACTGATGGGAGTTGAGCTGAACATATTGGACACAACAGGACGGCTTGACCTTGACGAACACCACTACTCAATGCTCGACCTGCGAATAGCAGGCATCCACTCACTATGCTGGCAGGGTGGCACACGTGAGCAGAACACCGAGGGAATGCTGACTGCAATAAATAACCCTTGGGTGCATATCATAAGCCATCCTGGTGACGGAACTGCCGAAATGCTCTTCGAGCCAATCGTTCAAGCCGCCAGAGACACATGTACCCTGCTTGAAATAAACGCATCGTCGATGAAGCCGTGTCGCCATAAAGATGTAGCACGCCCCAATAACCTTGAGATATTGCATCTATGCCGGAAGTACGACGTGCCTGTCATTCTCGGCTCCGATGCACACATCAGCTTCTCTGTAGCCGACTACGACTACGCACTACCACTGTTGGAGGAGGCTGACTTCCCAGACGAGCTTGTGATGAACTACTGGCCACAACTGTGTATGGATTATCTGCACATCCCAACACAGGAACAAGAAAAATAACGCGTCAAGCGCAGAAAATCTTACAAAAAGTTGCACACACTCACAAAAGACCGTACATTTGCACCGCACAAGCAAAGAAAGCAGCACACAATGACACGTTTCAACGCATATTTTTACTCCTATTATTATTACTTTACCAACAAGTAAAGCGGGAGTTTGTATGCCTAAAACTAGACCAATAAAACAACGACATTAATACAACGTTCCCGCTGGTTTGTCAGCGGGAACGTTCTTTTTTGAGATAATTGGAGATTACAGCAATGGAAAAGAAAGCATTTAAGCCAGCCGAGCGGCTCAACCACGTACAGGAGTACTACTTCAGTCGCAAACTCAAGGAAGTAGCACAGCTCAATGCCCAAGGCAAGGACATCATATCCCTGGCAATTGGCAGCCCCGACATGCCTCCCTCAGAACGAACCATCGCGACACTATGCACAGAAGCACGCAAGGCAGATGGACACGGCTATCAACCAACAGTAGGTACCCCTGAACTGCGTCAGGCAATGGCAGCCTTCTACAACCGCTGGTATGGGGTCACACTGGATGCAGCCAGCGAGATACAACCACTCATAGGCTCCAAGGAAGGTATTCTGCATGTGACACTAACCTTTGTCAATCCTGGCGACCAGGTGCTGGTTCCCAACCCGGGCTATCCCACATACACCTCACTGAGCCGTCTGCTCGGAGCGGAGGTAATCAACTACGATCTCACAGAAGAGGGTGGCTGGCAGCCAGATTTCGAGCAGCTGGAACATATAGTCACTCACGAGGCACCCAACTGCAAGCTGCTATGGACCAACTATCCTCACATGCCGACTGGTGCGCCTGCCAAGCGAGAGACATACAAGAGACTTGTGGATTTCGCTCAACGACACGGTATAATCGTTGTCAACGACAATCCCTACAGCTTTATCCTAAACCAAGGCGAGCACCTGAGTATCATGCAAGTGCCAGGAGCCAAGGACTGTTGCATAGAGTTCAACTCTATGTCGAAAAGCCATAATATGCCAGGGTGGCGAATAGGTATGTTGGTAACAAACGCCGAATTCATCAAATGGCTGCTGAAGGTGAAGACCAATATTGACAGCGGCACATTCCGTGCCATGCAGTTAGCTGCAGCAGATGCCCTCATAAATAACGAGGATGAATGGCATCTACAAGCCAATGTGAACACCTACGCACCCCGACGTGCTGTAGCCGAAGAGATAATGAAGATCCTAGGTTGCACCTTCGACCCGAACCAGACGGGCATGTTCCTATGGGGGCGCATACCTGACAGCTATGCCAACGTGGAAGACCTCACGGAGCGAGTACTACATGAGGCACGGGTGTTCATCACGCCAGGCTTCATCTTCGGAAGCAACGGAGAACGCTACATCCGTATCTCACTCTGCGCCAAAATAGAGAAGATGCAAGAGGCACTAGAGAGAATAAGAAAAATGAATTCAATTTGTATTTAGCATATGGAACAAGAACTAACACTATCACCTCTTGCCCTTCCAGGCATTGAGAACACACGTCCTCTGGTCATAGCCGGCCCATGCAGTGCCGAAACAGAGGAACAAGTGATGGACACCGCACGACAATTGGCCAATAATGGCATAAAAGTGTTCCGCGCAGGAATATGGAAGCCACGCACAAAACCTGGAGGCTTCGAGGGCAAAGGCATAGAAGCACTTCCTTGGCTGCAACGAGTCAAGGCTGAGACAGGTATGTTGACTGCTACCGAAGTTGCCACACCGCAGCACGTAGAAGCTGCTCTCAAAGCAGGAGTGGACATCCTCTGGATTGGAGCGCGCACAACAGCCAATCCATTCTCCGTGCAGGACATAGCAGACGCACTACGCGGCACAGACACGCCAGTTCTGGTCAAGAACCCTGTCAATCCCGACATTGAACTGTGGACAGGCGCCCTGCTTCGCATCAACAGGGCCGGCATCACACGGCTAGGTGCCATTCACAGAGGCTTCTCCAGCGTTGATCAAACCATCTACCGCAACCCGCCAATGTGGCATCTGGCAATTGAACTCAAGAGACGCTTTCCACACCTGGCAATCATAACAGACCCGTCACACATGGGTGGCCGACGCGACTTAATTGCACCTATATCCCAGCAATCAATGGATTTGGGATTTGACGGTCTGATGATTGAGAGCCACTGCAACCCTGACTGTGCATGGAGCGATGCCAAGCAACAGGTGCTACCCGAAGTGCTTGACCTGATACTCGACCGCCTCGTTGTGCGCGACTACGTGGAGACAACAGAGAGTCTGAGCCAGCTCCGCAAGCAGATTGACGAACTGGACAATGACCTTATGGATTTGTTGAGCAAGAGAATGCGTGTGAGTCGTGAGATTGCAGCCTACAAGAAACAACATAACATGGCTGTTGTGCAGACAACCCGCTACAGCGAGATACTAGACAAGCGCGCCGTCCAAGGACAACTATGCGGAATGTCATCCGACTTCGTAAAGACCGTCTATGAAGCCATCCATAGTGAGAGCGTAAGACAGCAAGTGGAAATCATGAATAAATAGGGAGCTATGCGAATACTTATTCTCGGAGCAGGCAAGATGGGGTCGTTCTTCGTTGACCTGCTGTCTTTTGACCACGAAGTGGCCGTCTTCGACATTGATCCAAAGAAGCTGCGCTTCATGTACAACACCCAACGCTTCACTTCGCTGAACGAGGTCGATGCGTTCAATCCTGAATTCGTCATCAATGCCGTGTCACTGAAATACACGCTACAGGTGTTCGACGAACTATTGCCACACATCAGCAAAGACTGCATACTATCGGACATCAGCTCAGTCAAGACAGGATTTAAGGAATACTATGAGCAGAGTGGACACCGTTATGTGTCATCCCACCCTATGTTTGGTCCCACCTTTGCAAACCTCGGACAACTATCCAACGAAAACGCCATCATAATCAACGAGGGCGACTATATGGGACGTGTATTCCTCCGCGACCTATACTCTCGTCTAGGACTCAACGTGAAGGAACTGAGTTTTGCCGAACACGATGAAACCATGTCCTACTCCCTTAGCATACCTTTCGTCTCAACATTCGTCTTTGCAGCCGTGATGAAGCATCAGGACACTCCTGGAACCACCTTCAAGCGACACATGAAGATTGCACGAGGCGTTCTTTCAGAGGACGACACCCTACTGCGTGAAATTCTCTTTAATCCCCACACCAAGCCGCAAGTAGAGAGCATACGTGCGCAATTGAAAGAATTGATAGGCATTATCGACACACGCGATGAGGCCGCTATGGCACAGTATCTCACGAAGATACGCCACAACATCGACAACTGATGCTGAAGTTCTTGCTTCACTATGGCCTGCACTTTGGTGCACCAATACTATTGGCGATGCTCTTCAAGAAAGAGCATCGCCGTAAAGCATTGTATATTATGTGGTGTACGATGATAGTTGACATCGACCATATTCTGGCATCACCTGTCTTTCAACCAGAGCGGATGAGCGTTGGCTACCATCCTCTCCACTCCATTCCTGCCATAGCAGCCTACGTCATTCTTTTCGGGCTTACATTCATCTTGCCAGCGTTTCGCATCCACGCTCCCTGGTGGCTGCGTCCCATCTGTCTAGGCCTGCTTTTTCACATGTTTACCGACTGGCTCGACTTCGCCCTATGGCACTAACCTGACAAGCATCGTTCACACGACAATCCTACATTCCACTCACACCATCGGCTGTGGGTGGAATGTTCTTTATACTACCATCAGGGTTATAGTATAACGGTTCAGCTATGATTGAACGGCTATAGCTCGTACCTTCATGCAAACCACCATTATGGGAGAAGAACAACCACTGATTGCGGAACTTCACTATTGCCGGATGGGTTGTATTGGAGTTGCCGGCAATCTCGCTCATGATGCCCATTGGTGTATAGGGGCCACCAATGTTATCGCTCACAGCGTAAGCTATCTTCTCTGGCCATTCGCTGGCATAGGTCAGATAGTACTTCCCGTTATACTTATGCATCCACGGAGCCTCGGTGAAGCGTGGCACATCAATTTGATGTATGTCACCGTCAATCTCGATCATGTTATCCTTCAGTTTAGCGTAGTAACACTCTCGGTTGCCCCAGATGATATAAGGCGTACCATCGTCGTCAATAAGGATGGCGGGGTCGATGACACACCAACTGTGCTTGGAGGCAAAGCAGTCTTCCTTAGTGAGTAGCGGCTTTCCAAGGGCATCCTTGTAGGGACCTTTGATGTTGTCAGCGACTGCGACTCCGATGCCGCACCAGTTAGTAGAGACATACCAGTAGTAGCGTCCATCCTTGCCTTTCACCACATGACCTGCGTAAGCCTGCTTGCTCGTTGCCCAAGCGAACTCATCGATATGCAGAGGTGACGGATACTCTGTCCAGTGCTTCATGTCTGTTGTGGAATAGAGCAGCCAGTCCTTCATCACATAGCCATTCTGGTTGCCCTCCATGTCGTGGCCTGCGAAGAGCCACAATGTGTCGTCTTCAACCAGCACTGCGGGGTCGGCTGTGAACTTGTCCCTGATGATAGGGTTGCCATTACTTTCAAACTCATGGGTCAACACCCACCCCCATTTCTGCTGAACACGCTCCAGTTCATCCTTTGTCAGCGATATGACAGACCCATGACGCGGGAAGAAGTTCTTGCGGAACGACTGAGGTTCCTTTGTGAAATGAATAAGGTCGGACGATGTCTGGTATTCATAACGGCCACTGGTGTAGAGGTCATACATGAGAACCCACTTGCCACTGCCATCATGAAGAGGGAACACACTGCTACCCTCAACGTGCGTCCTGGTGCCGGCATAGGCATCGAGATACTCAAAGTCCTCCTTCCAGGGACCTGTAAGTTTTTTGGAAACAGCCTGCTGGATGCCATTCTTCACTTCCCTACCCTGCTCGTCCTTTGTGTTGCCTTTATAGAACAGGTGGTACTTGCCATCCTTGTATATAATGTCATTGTCGATGCTGCCGTA
This sequence comes from Bacteroidaceae bacterium, assembly GCA_017620295.1. Taxonomy (GTDB): domain Bacteria; phylum Bacteroidota; class Bacteroidia; order Bacteroidales; family Bacteroidaceae; genus Physcousia. Next base: position 9,435 of record JAFZQR010000096.1, on the reverse strand, counting down.
CTTGGCTGCAAAGAGCTGGCGCGGCTCACTTTCGAAGGCCGTGAAGTCGGCGTTGGCATAGGCATAGTAGGTTATTAGGCTCTTGCGGTCATCGCCCGTGCGCTGCAAAGTGAAGTAAATCATGTACTTCTTAGCCTTGCGGTCGTAGATAGTCTGCGGTGCCCATACCCAATAGGCATCACTGAAAGCAGGCCAGTCGCGTCCCAGATTAATCTTTGCATGATTCCAGTTTACGAGATCGGTGGAACGCATAAGCACTATTCCTGGGTTCTCATTCCATCCGTTCCGGGCAACATTCATGTCGGTAGCCACGATATAGAACGCACCATCCTCACCCCGAAGGATATGTGGGTCGCGTATGCCTCCGCTCTCGCTGATACTGTCACTAGCGACTATCGGGCGATTGCCGTTCAGCGCATACCAGTTTCTGGCATCCTCGCTAACGGCAAAGCGCAACTGTTCCTGAAGATTTTTGTCACCTCCGCCCTCGAAGTAGGCGAAGAGATACCCTGCAAAATCCTGTGCCGAGACTGGGAAAAAGGATAATGAATAGAAGAAAGCGAGAAATAAGAATAGCTTTTTCATTATCAATAGTTGTGATTATGTATGTTATCTAATGAATTTCTTTCCGTTATGTATATACACGCCCCTGTTCATCTGCTGTGTACGTATGCCTTGCAACGAGTACATCGCATTATCGCTCACAGGGATGCTGACGGCTGCGATGTGTGTGGCTGTAGCTATATAGTCATCCAGACTCGCTACGAAGTTGATGTCGTGGATCTCGCATGAGCCATCGCTCCTGGTAGATGTCAATCCGAAAATGGTCTGCCCCATGCACACACTGGGACGATCACCGGTGAAGTTGTCATAGAGATTACTCTTGGTCATGTCCCATGCTATAAGCGTCTGTCTCTCGCCTTCAACAGTGATTAACCTACGGGTGGTTGGTGCGACCTGTGAAGCCCGGTTCTTGCCGTTGAGCCACCAGAGGTAGGAGGCTGTTGAGTTGGTGCTTAGCCCCGTGCCGCGAACCACGAGGAAAATCTGGCTCTTATCTATGTCGTAATCCAAGTTCTCGTATTTCAAGGACAAGGCAATGTTGTTGGCACCCTTACTCTGAGCCATGATGACGTTGCGCTCAGTGTCGTAGGTGATGCTGGCTGCTGCTATGCGGTTCTGGTCACCTGTTGTCCAGTCGGTAGCACGGAACTGATAGGCATTGGCGTTCTCCACATAGCCTTGCATTAGACGCAGGTAGTAGAGACCAGGGTTTAGAGTTCCCTTATTGGCAGAGAGACGCACCACAAACTGTGTCTTGACATTGTCCTGGGCATCGGTTATGAGAGCATCAGGTATGGGAAACTCGATATTGTAGAAGCCGTTCTCGCTCTTGCGAACTGACGATGGTATCTCGATGTCGGCAATCTTCTGTCCATCGACCAGCAATGAGGCTTTGCGTCCCTGGTCGGCAGTGGTGAAGCGGCATAGAATGGCGAGTGCATCACCTACAGCCTCGGGGTTAAACAGGGTGTACTGTACATACCCACCAGCCTGAGCATCGCGATAGTTCTCGCCATTGTAGCTGCCCTTGCTGGAGTTGCTGGAGTAGTTGTATTCATGCCCAGCTTCGCTCTGCTGCTCACCTGGTGCCACGAAGTCGATGGTACGAGCCAGCAGAGCCTCGTTGGCCGCTTCGGTCTGAGCCATAGAACTGTTCGCAAAGTTTTCAGCCGTCTGCTGATACCAATAGCAGCTATAGCGGGCATGGTGAATCTGATAGAATGGCTGAAGCGTCAGCGATGTCCACTTATACGTTTCCACCCCTTCACGACTGGCATCTAGGGTGAAGTGGAGCTGCGACAAATCCTGTGGTTCTATGCGGCTCAGCACATCGGCACGCTCACCTATTAGCAGCGGAGCCGACAACAGGTTTTTGGCTGTTGTCATCGAACCAGGTGCATGATCCATACGTCCAGCACCAGCATATTCATTTTGCAGAGTCTCACCCTCTGCCGACACGTTGGCCGCCAAGAGTATCGGACCATACTTGAAAGCGATATAGTCGGAATAGTTGGGGCATTCCTCATAACGAAGCTCCATAGGCAGACTGACCTCAATCTTATCGCCTTCGGCCCATTCGCGAGCAATGGACACATAAGAGGCAGTACCTCTGAGTGCCGCGTGGTCAACGGTTCCACCGTTGACCGTAATAGCGAACCCTTCTCCAACCCACGCCGGATGCCTTACAGCTATGGTATATGAACCAGCCTTACCCACCGTCAAAGTGGTCTTGGGTTCAAAGGGAAACTGTGTTTCCTGCGTTACCACAAAGTCCTCACTCTCAAGGCGCGACGGTGTGAAAAGGTTCACATAGAGTGTCTCCTTACCATCGTGGGTGTAGATGAAATGTCCATACTTCGAGTGGTTCTCCATGCCAGTGCCAACGCAGCACCACATACCTTGGTTCACCTGCGAGTAGATGCGATAGCCCTGAGGCCGCAACGTAGTGAAATAGACATAGCCGCCTGTCACCGGGTCTTGGGTCGATAGTATATGGTTCCACATTGCCTGCTCGTAGAAATCGACATACTTGGCATCACCTGTCCTATCACCCAGCATCTCCGACAGCTTCAGCATATTGTTTGTATTGCACGACTCTGGTCCGTCCAGATTATCTATGTATCGGTTCGAGTTAGCCACAGTCAGGAAATGCTCTCCCACACTGTTGCCGCCTATACATACAGTGCGGTTCTGTGCCACATCCGTCCAGAAGTTCTCAGCAGCCACCAGATAATTGTCCAAATGTAAATTGTCTAATTGTCCCATTTCACCTATTCTCTCCATGCCTATATACTTCGGCACTTGAGTGTTCGCATGCTTATTGTCCAGAAAAGTCGTATTCAGGCTCTGCATACCGTTCAGCATAGCCTTATGCGTGTATCTCTTTGCAGCTGTCAGGTACTTACCATCACCAAACAGTTGATAGGCATCCAGCATAGACTCGTTCATACCTCCATGTTCGCAGTTCAGGAAGTCCTCGAAGTCGCTGTCGCTCACCTTGCTGATTACGTTCACACTCCAGTCAGCCAGTTTTCTGAACATCTCCTTTGCATCTACATTTCCGCCATAGACATATGCATCGCGCAAGCCTGCCAGTATCTTGTGCTGACAGTAGAAAGGCACCCAACCCCAGTTGCCGCGTATCGATGCAGTGTTGCCTGCATATAAGTCCTTCCACGACTGGTTGATAGGCTGACCGCCTATGAAGCCATACAGGCCCTCGGTGTTATCATCGTATGCATTCTGGCAGTCCTTCATCACTGCCACCATATAATCCATACGCTCCTTCAGACGAGCTTTCATGGCAACTTGTGATGAACTTGTCGAGTTGCAGGCTGCGTATGCCAACGACAGAGCCGATAGGTAATGTCCTCCCACATGGCCGTCCAGGTTGAAGTTGCCGCTGCCCCAATTGGGGAATGACGGATGCTTCTGTTCCCAACGGTAGTAAGGGCTGCCGCTGTCTGTGGTTGCACCAAGCCCCGACTGCCGCACGTATGGTGTCAGCAACCTGTCCACATCATACTGCATCAACATCTCGAAGTTAAGCTCCATCGCCGTCTTCATAGGTCCGTCAAGCAGTGTCACCTCCGATAGGTCGAAGTGTTTGGGGTAAAGTACGCTCTGCGCTGACACGACCAAGCTTGCCGTCAGCAGCCATGTGATAGTCAGAATCTTCTTCATTATAATGTCTATTTGTAAGGTTACTTATACAGTATTCTTGCAACAAATACTTCTCCGTTCTTCAGCGTCTTACGCACAATATTGACACCTCGTTGCAAATGAGTTCGACGCACACCGTCAATAGAATAATATTGAACGCTCTCATGTTCATCACCAGATACCTGCCCAATTCCGTCTCCAGATACCAATATAAGACGAAATGGGAAGGTAGTTAACTCAGTGTTTGTGGTGAGCAGAGAGCCGTCAGCATTCACTGTCCAGTATTTCGTAGTGCTGGCAGAGGAACCTGTGTGTATTCCGACACGGTCGGAACCTACAGCTGCGTCGAAGCTGAAAGAATACAGCTGAGTACCTAAGAGCTTGGCAGCCGTAGAGAGTCCAAGGCTGTCGGGCAGGTTGACCAAGGCATAGCGACTATCATTGCTGCTTACAAACCAGCATTGGCCGTCCAGGTTCTCTTCTCTGTCCTCAAATGACACCAGCTGGTTTTTGCCATGTCCTGTGAGCAGGCATCCGCTTCTGACATCCTCAATGAGGTAGTTGCCTGTAGGTATGGACGCAGCATTCTGAGCTGGCACAAAAACAAGGAATGAGAACGTATGGTCTTCGCCAGCCAGGGGGAAGGTTGCAGTGTATTCGCCACTCTGTTGCACATTCTCCAATGTCAGCGTCTTACTGCCTGTGGCACATTCTAAAAACTCAGTATTAATACGCTGCCTCCATACCACCTTAGAAGCCGCTACAGAGGCAGGTGTGGTCAGACCAAAAGTAACATTGCCGCCATGCTCTACAACTACCTCAGAATCCTCCGTTGTCGTATCACCTATAATACAATAAGGTATAGCCGTGATGACATGCAGATGGAACACCTGTGTTGTTGTGGCACCTCCCTGATTGGTGTAGGTCACTGTGATGTCCTGGTCTTTTCTGATGGCAGTTGTGGTTATAGCCTGTGTTGTAGCTCCAGAGCTCCACTTGTAGGTACCATACTGCGACGTAGATGTCACACTAAGAGTAACAGTCTTACCGTATAACACATCTATAGTGTCGGTCTCTGAGGTTTCGCCTTCATAGGTGATGTTAGGCGTAAGACCGTCAGGTGTGCAGTCGCCCTTAGCTGCAATAGAGAAAGTCAGCTGACTCTCAACACCATTCTCATTAGTATATGTCACACGATAGATATAGCTACTATCCGTTGTCACAGTGATATTACGTGTAGTCTCACCGGTGTTCCACTGCCAATTGCCAGTATCCTCCTCACCATCTGGGAGCTGTGGCATTAGCGTCACGGTCTGACCAGCAGGTGGACAGGTATTATTATTTGTATTATATGTATTAACCAACCCGCCCAGTTCGTTGTGATAGATTGTCTTGCCATCTACGAGTCCTCGTTTCTTTTCATTTATCAGGCTCGGAATGAGGTTTGAAGTGACAGTGCCGCTATACTCCATCATTGGTTTCAATTCCGTAGGTACTTTGTCAGCAGGACAAAGCTGCTCGTCGCGGGTGTTCATCAGCACAGAATAGCCCATGTGGTCGTAGCCGCCACTGGTAGAACCTTGTGCGCCCTCATCTATCCCCATCTGATTGTATGCCAACTCCGAAAAAGGCATCTTCACACCTTTCACACCCTCGTATATTCCAATGATTGTACCCCAATATGGACGTATCTGTGCCCCAAGGACTGGCTCAGTCATCAGCCATGCACGTGCATCGCTGTAATAGATGCCATTGGTTCCATACATATAATTTGTCCACGGCAAATTCTCCACGCTCTGAGTCTGTGCGGCCAGGAACTCAATGCCTGCTGCCAAACGGTGATCCATATATGCAAATAGGTCATCACCCTGATTCCACCCTATCTTGGCTAGATCAACAGCCAAGCCTAGTGACATTGACGAGTGACCCGCATCCCGTCCGCTCTCGTTCAGCTGTCCCAGCTCGCCATAGCCTCCAACTTCTACCTCCTCACCATTCGTCATTCGTAATTTGTCATTCGTCATTCGCGACGTAGTCACGACAAAGTTACCCAGAAACTCCGTCAGACCATCGTTGTGAATACACTGAGTTCCATTGTATGCTTCATCATGTCCTGTCACCTCGTACAAAGTGGTCGGGACATTAAAGTTACCCACTTGGTCATATTTGAAATACGACATACCCTGATTGTAGATGAACACATCATCACAAAGCACACCTATGCTAACTACACATAAAGCGTTGCACAAGCCCCAATTCGACCAATAGTGACCTGGCGCCTGCCACCACTTATCCCCGTTCTCCCACGTACCGCATCGTCCACGAAGGAAACCTAGGCTGGAAGGATACCACACCGTGAGCATCCATTGCCTAAACTCTTCGAAATCATCACGACTCCATCCCTCATAGTCGCGCACCAACTCTGCGGCCTGTGCAAAGGCATAGCCATAGAGACCTGCAGCAAGTGCGTAGTTGGTATCTCCGCCAATAGCTTTTGTCGTTTTGGCCCACTCCATTAGGATGCGTACAGCAGTTTTGGCACACGCTGTATTATCCTCTATCTTCCAGCGCATAGCGTTCTGGTAGGCCATCGCAGCTCCGCGAGCAGCATTCATATAGTTCTCACCGCTGCCGCCCCCGCGCACGATAGTCTCCGTGGGATAGGTCTGAACCGAAGGCTGGGCATAGGCTGCCCCCTTCAGTTTGGCATACGCCTGTTTCACCACCACATTCCCCCCAGCCAGTTGCGCTTTCACACGGTCAAAATCAGCCTGAGTATGCAAGCCCCCAGGATGTACAAAACCACGTTCCTGCGCCATGACAGACGATAGCGAAACCTGTATCATGAAACATGAAACAGAAAAAGCCAATAGTAACAACTTAACCCTCATAGAAAAGTCATTAAATAATCATTGCTGCAAAAATACTCATTATCTATAATCTACCGATAGATTATACAACATTTCTATCTCCTTGGACGCATAACAAAAGTAAAAATGCGCTCCTCACAAGGCAACAAATACTCTGGCGACGGCTTTGCGCTCCAACTGTCGATGCACTCCAGTCCCATTTGTGCCTGATCGATACACACCTGTGTGAAAGGTTGTGGCTGGATGTCTGTAGGATGTACATTTCCCTTATCATCTCCGCCATCGAGCTGCTCGATAGTGTAGTTCAGAGAAGAGGCATAGAAGGGCTGTTCTGCGATGAATTCCAGTCCACTGCCGCCAGCATTGAGTACTCGCCACCAACGCACATCACTCTTGCTACCTGTATCTTGAACGCGCACGTAAGGGTGGAACTGTTCTTCAACGGTCTGATGATAAATGCCAAGCAGTGCCGAGGCGTTGCGATTGCTGTAGTTCTCCCACGGGCCGCGGCCATAGTATTCAATGCGGTCATACTGTCGCGGCATCTCCAGCATCATACCATAACGGAACATGTTGGGAGCGCGATTGGCTGTGTCGGTGGTCAGGGCTTCTGTCACCTTCAATGCGCCATTTGACGCGAGGTCATAGGACATGATTAAATGACAACGGACGGTGGACAATTGATAGTTGGCAGTGACAAGGATGTGGCCATCAACCTGTGTGCTGTCAAAACTTGTCAACGTCATCTCAGGCTTCTTCCAAGGGCGGTATCTCTTGTGGAGTTGTGCGCCAAACTCATTGTCAGTGGGAGCGCGCCAGAAGTTTGGACGCAGTTCAGAGCCATGCTGAAGCATCTGCCGCCCATCGACAATGAAGCTGTTGAGGAAACCAGTCTGCTTGTCAAAGCCAAGCTGTACAGAGGACACTGGGGATACAGAAGGCACAGAGCTTTGACCTTTTCCTAGGGACAATTGCTGATAGGCCACCTCATGTCCGGCTTCTAACAATTCCTCGGCATCTTTCAGAACATAGCGCACGTTGAGCAGCCATTCTCCTTTGTCTTCCATTTTGCCAAGGTCAAGTGAAATGTCTTTCTTCTGTTGTGGAGCGATGTCCAGATGTTCAATGCAACCAGTCCGCACAACCTCGCCGTCTTGCAAGAGCGTCCATTCCATACGATAGTTGGAGAGGTCGCGGAAGAAGTTCTCGTTATGAATAGTCATTGTCAATTGTCCATTATCCATTGTCAATTGTCCATTGACTTCTATCCATATGTTCTGATAAAAGTAGCGCACCTCGTAGGCATGAGGATTGGGCTGGCGGTCAGGGCTGAAAATCCCATTAACGCAGAAATTCTTATCGCCTGTCTTGGTCGTTTCCCAGTCACCATCATAGAGATAGCGAACGAATTGTTCGTTTTCGTTTTGGTTTTCGTTATCTACCACCGCCTGGTCTGAGAAGTCCCAAATGAAACCGCCTTGGAACTTAGGGTACTTCCGAATCATATCCCAGTACTTGAAGAACTCACCAAGCGAATTGCCCATTGCATGAGCGTACTCACACATAATCATTGGCTTCTGTTTCGTATCATCTTCAAGATAGCGCTGACAGCGGTCGTAGGGAGGGTACATTGGACAGTAGATGTCCGTGGCGTGCTGCGTGTCGTAGGCCTGCTCAAACTGTATGGGACGTGTGGTGTCTTCCACCTTCAGCCAGTCATACACCTGTTCGAAGTTCTCGCCATAGCCACACTCATTGCCCATACTCCAGATGATGATGCTGGGGTGGTTGCGGCGTGAGACCACATGTCGCTGGTTGCGCTCCATGTGCGCTTTCTTGAAGAGCGGATTCTTGGCCAGTGTCGTTTCTTTGAACCCCATGCCATGAGTCTCGATGTTCGTCTCGCTGACCACGTAGAGTCCATAGCGGTCGCACAACTCATACATGTACGGGTCGTTGGGATAGTGGCTCATGCGCACCGCATTGATGTTCCATTGTTTCATTAGCTTAACATCTGCCTCCATACGCTCACGGCTCACCACATAACCGCCACGTGGGTCTAGCTCATGACGATTCACACCCTTGATAAGCACGGGCTGGCCGTTCACCAACAACTGTGAGTTCTTGATTTCTATCCGGCGGAAGCCCACTGGTATTGTGATGTCATCGCCTTTGTCGCTAGTGATGTGCAAGGTATAGAGGTTGGGCGTTTCTGCAGACCACAACTTAGGGTCTAAAATAGGAAGTTGAAAAGTAAAAGTATTTTCAGCTGATGCTTTCTCTTGTTGGCTCGCCAAGACATTACCGTTATCATCCAACAACTCAACCTTAACTCCAAAGGTATATATTCCCCTCGCTTTTTGGAGAGGGTTCGGGGGTGAGGCTATCACCTTCACAGTTCCTTCCGTGAAATCCTCATTAAGCAAAGCCTCAACCTTCACATCTTCTATTCTGTTCTTGGGGCGTGCTGCCAGATAAGTCTCACGGGCAAAGCCTTTGAAACGGAAGAAGTCCTGATCCTCCATATATGAGCCGTCGCACCAGCGACGCACTTCCATCTTTATTTCATTCTCTTTGCCGTAGTTCAGGAAGCGCGTGACATCGAACTCCTGCTCCAATTTCGAGTCCTCACCATAGCCTACATACTTGCCGTTTACCCACACACTCACGCAGCTTGTTACAGAGCCAATGTGCAGTATAGTATTGGTAAAAAAATAACTTCCTAAAGTTCTTGGTTCCTATGCACACTTGACAATATAATTCCACTTAGGCAGCGTGTCATCGAAAATGATTCTTCTGCTCTTTTCCGATTCGTAAGAATCCTCAATGGGTCTTTTCG
>JAFZQR010000013.1 GCA_017620295.1 Bacteroidaceae bacterium | reverse complement strand
TCTGGGCGGGAACAAAGACAAACATATACTGTATTTGGCACGGTCTCTCAAAACACGGAAGTCGTTCCTTATGATCTGGGAGAAACTAAAGGATTTCTCGTTGCCGTACAACACCGAGAAATCCTAATGACCGTTTTGGGTTAAAATTGCTCGCTCCACAAACGGAGCATACATCAACATCACAGATCTTGATGATGTGGAAACAGTAGCGAAGCAAATCGTCAGCAACATCCGGCAAGGCGATGCACCAACCGAGCAGCCCGACTCAGGATATATAGACGGCAGAATGAGAGAATGGCTTGAGAAACAAATCGGCGAAGATGAAGTGTCGCTATTCTGACAATTCATCATCAAGGAAATTCATCCCCTCAACCTTTGACAGACGTTCCCTGAGGCGAGGCATCAAGGATGCACGAATGCTAAGCGTCATCGTGCAGCTGTTGTCGAACTGCTGATTGACAACAGTGGGTTGCTCCTCCTTCACCACACGCATCACGGCATTCATCTGGAGGTAGTCAAAACGGATGTCAATCTCCTGCTCCACCTGTCTCTCCACAATCTCGGCAGCATCGAGAGCTTCGATGGTAGCAGCCCTGTAAGCTTGTATGAGTCCGCTGGTGCCAAGCTTCACACCACCAAAATAGCGAACAACTATCACTAGAATGTCGGTGAGTTCGCGGGAATTAATCTGCCCGAGGATAGGCTTTCCTGCAGTACCACTAGGCTCACCATCGTCATTGCTGCGGAACAAGAGACGCTCATGCCCAAGCATATAAGCCCAGCACACATGACGCGCATCGTAGTACTTCTTGCGATACTCGTCAACAAGAGCCTTCGCCTCCTCAACAGTCCTGACAGGATGCGCAAAAGCGAGGAACTTACTCCTGAGTTCGGTGTAAGTACCCTCGCTTTTGTCTTTAATCGTCTTGAACTCGTCGGACATCCTTTCGCAATAACGCCCTTAACTCAACTTATGAATCACAAGGCCCGAACGGAGCTTTGGCTCAAACCATGTGGCCTTCGGAGGCATAATCTTCCCGCTGTCGGCAATATCCATAATCTGCTGCATCGATACAGGATAGAGAGCCAGAGCAGCACGCATCTCACCGCTGTCCACACGCCGCTTGAGTTCGCCCAGACCACGCAGGCCACCAACGAAGTCAATACGCTTTGAGGAACGGAGATCGCCCAGCTGGAGGATGTCTTCAAGTATCAAACGACTGGAGATGTCCACGTCCAGCACACCTATGGGATCATTGTTGTCGTAGGTGCCGTCTTTGGCAACAAGTGAGAACCAATGTCCATCGAGGTAGAGTGAGAACTCATGGAGCTTGGCAGGCTTGTAGATATCCGTACCCTTGTCCTCCACCGTGAAGTTCTTGCGTATGGCGTCAAGGAACTGCTCTGAAGTCAATCCATTCAGGTCCTTAAGCACACGGTTGTAGTCAAGGATGGTGAGCTGTGATGCCTGGAAAGCCACAGCCATGAAGTAGTTGTACTCCTCGTCACCACGATGATTGGGGTTCTGCTTGGCTTTCTCTGCACCCACAAGTGCAGCAGCAGCAGAACGGTGGTGTCCGTCCGCAATATAAAGCGACGGCATCTTGCGGAACTCCTCTGTGATGGTAGCTATGTCGGCAGCATCACTAATAACCCAGAACTTGTGACCGAAGCCATCGATAGGTGCTATGAAATCATACTCAGGCTCTGTCTGAGCGTAGCGCATGATAAGCTTGTCCAACACAGCATTGTCGGGATAGGCGAAGAACACAGGCTCAATGTTGGCATCGTTGACACGCACATGCTTCATGCGGTCCTCCTCCTTGTCGCGACGAGTCAGTTCGTGCTTCTTGATGACACCATTCATGTAGTCGTCAACATAGGCACCAATGACAAGCCCATACTGTGTCTTCCCATTCATGGTCTGAGCATAGATGTAGTAATGCTCATCCTTATCCTGCACCAGCCAGCCCTTGTCCTGGAACATCTGGAACTGGCGTGCAGCCTCCTCATAGACACGAGGGTCATATTCACTCGTGCCGACAGGGAAGTTTATCTCAGGCTTGATGATGTGATAGAGACTCTTCTCATTATCACCAGCCTCAACCCTGGCTTCCTCGCTCTCTAGCACATCGTATGGGCGACTCTCGACTTGTTCAACGAGGTCTTTTGGCGGACGTAGGCCGCGGAAAGGTTTGATGGTTGCCATATAATATAAGAGACCCACCCCCTTACCCCTCCCGTGAGGGAGGGGAGCGGCTAGCGCTTGGAAGCTTATTGGGTCAACATGATTGAGGTAAATAAAAGATGTGTCTATTTGTTCACCTGGAACTTGGTGACGCCGTTCTCGATGAAATCCACGATCTGGCGGGCAGCAGCTATGCCAGCATTGATGTTGGCTTCAGCCGTTTGAGCACCCATCTTCTTAGGAGTGGTGAAGTAGCGTCCTTCGAATTCTGCAAACTTGTGGTCGGCATCGGGCTTGATGTCGGTAACATACTTCAGGTCAGTACGCTCGTTCAGCAGCTCAATGAGTTCAGTCTCGTTGATAACCTCCTTGCGGGCGGTGTTGACGAGGATGCCACCCTTTGGCAGCTTGCTGACCAATGCGCGGTTGATGCTCTCACGGGTCTCAGCAGTTGCTGGGATGTGAAGGCTGACGATATCGGACTGTTCGAACAGCTCGTCCTGAGAGGCTACAGCCTTCACTCCGGCAGCCTTGATAACCTCTGCCGGGCAGTAGGCATCGTAGGCCAGCACCTCCATCTCAAAGCCCTTGGCAATGCGAGCCACGTTGCGACCAACGTTACCAAATGCAAGGATGCCCAGACGCTTACCCTTGAGTTCTGTGCCACTGGTGCCGTTGAAGAAGTTACGCTTAGCATAAACAAGCAGGCCAAACACCAGTTCAGCCACGCTATTGGCGTTCTGTCCAGGGGTGTTCATAGCCACAACCTTGTGAGCTGTAGCAGCCTCAAGGTCTATGTTGTCGTAACCTGCGCCGGCACGTACAACAATCTTCAACTGCTTGGCAGCATCCAGCACCTCGGCATCCACCTTGTCGGAACGGATGATGAGTGCATCGGCATCGGCAACAGCCTCCAACAGCTGCTGCTTCTCTGTGTATTTCTCTAACAGTACGGTCTCGTAGCCAGCTGCATCGAAGACCTCCTTAATACCTTTCACTGCCACTGGCGAGAAAGGCTTCTCTGTTGCTATAAGTGCTTTCATAGATAATAAATGAGACCCACCCCCAACCCCTCCCGTGAGGGAGGGAAGCGGCTAGCGCTTGGATGTCTATTGGGTCATTACTTTAAGTTGCTGAAATGAAAAAAAAGTCTTTACCCACAGGCCATACCCTCTCACAAGGGAGGGAAGCTGATAGCGCTTGGATGTCTATTGGGTCATTACTTTAAGTTGTTGGAATGAAAAACCGTCTCAACCCGTATGCCCTCCCCTCCCTCACGGGAGGGGTCGGGGGTGGGTCTTAATGATTAGCTTCAAACTCCTTCATGCAAGCCACAAGAGCGTTGACGCCCTCAATGTCCATTGCATTGTAGCAGCTAGCGCGGAAGCCACCAACGTCGCGATGACCCTTAACGCCAACCATACCCTTGCTGGTGGCAAACGCCATGAACTCATCCTGCAGGTCCTGATACTCTGGCTTGAGGACGAAGGTGATGTTCATGCGAGAACGGCTGTCCTCCTGGGCTGTACCCACGAAGAGCTTGTTGCGGTCAATCTCGCCATACACAATCTCAGCGCGCTGGATAGCCAGCTTCTCCATAGCTGCTACACCACCCTGCTTCTTGATCCACTTGAGGTTCTGCAAAGCGCAGTAGATAGGTACAGTAGGAGGTGTGTTGAACATACTACCCTTGCTGACATGTGTACGATAGTCGAGCATAGTAGGGATAGGACGGCTCACCTTGCCCAGCAAATCTTCCTTGATGATGCAGAAGGTCACACCGGCCATACTCAGGTTCTTCTGTGCGCCGCCGTAGATCATACCATACTTGCTCACATCGATTGGGCGTGAGAAGATATCGGAACTCATATCTGCAATCATAGGTACAGGACTATCAAAGTCCTTCAGTATCTCTGTACCATAGATGGTGTTGTTAGATGTGATATGGAAATAATCGGCATCCGTAGGAATGGTGAACTCCTTGGGGATGTAGGTGAAATTCTTGTCCTTGCTTGAAGCCACCTCTACGACCTCACCAAACAGTTTTGCCTCTTTCTCGGCTTTGGTTGCCCAAACGCCAGTGTTGAGATAAGCAGCCTTCTTTTCGAGGAAGTTGAATGGCACCATGCAGAACTGAAGGCTGGCACCACCACCAAGGAAGATAACGCTGTAGCCTTCGGGGATGTCGAGCAGCTCCTTGAACAGAGCAACAGCCTCATCAACGACAGGCTGGAAGTTCTTTGCACGATGGCTCATTTCCATGAGAGAGAGACCACTGCCTTCAAAGTCAAGGCATGCAGCAGCTGTAGCCTCCATCACTTCACGTGGAAGCTTGCTGGGGCCAGCATTGAAATTGTACTTTTTCATACGCTATGTTTTGAAAAAATGATTGGATGTATTACCTATCTTATATTTGCGCAAAGATACGGCTTTTGTGCCGAACAGAGGAAGATTGGAGCCGTTTTTATTAAGCCCTCCCCACATTTTTCGGCTTTCGACAATAGGTTTTCCCATTTGTTGTACACGTTGTTGCAGCACATATAAGGTGTTTCATGCGGGTGTATGACATAAATCAGCACGATGCAAGGATCTATTCACTCTAGTGAATATCTAAATTCACAAGTGTGAACAGCTAAATTCACAAGTGTGAATATCTAAATTCACAAGTGTGAACAGATTCACATACCAGCATGAATGACATGGAAACGCCCCTTGCAAGCACGGATAATGCAGCTTGCAAGGGGCGATGATAAATGGCGTGTTCGCATGAACACACTACCCGACTCTACTTCTTAGCCAGAAGATCGCGGATTTCAGTGAGCAGGATTTCCTCCTTAGTTGGCTCTGGCTCGGCTGGTGGCTCTGGAGCAGGAGCTTCTTCCTTCTTCTTCAGTTTGTTCATGCCCTTGATGAGCAGGAAGATGCAGAATGCCACGATGAGGAAGTCGATGCAGGTCTGAACAAACGCACCATAGTTGAGTGTGATGGCCTCTGTAGCAGCCTCCACTACCTCACCAGCCTCATTTGTCACCTCCGGCTGAGCAGCCTTCAATGTAACAGCAAGGTCGGAGAAGTTGACATTGCCCATCAACATAGCGATTGGGGGCATGATAATGTCATTAACAACGGAAGTGACAATCTTGCCGAAAGCACCACCAATGATTACACCGACAGCCATGTCAACAACGTTGCCGCGCATGGCGAATTCCTTAAACTCTTGAATAAAACCTGATTTTGCCATAATTGAAATAATTTTTGTTGGGTTTGATGGCGCGAATGTAAACAATAATTTGTAATTTTGCGGTGCATAAATCAAAGAAAAATGCAATATAGCCCTTATTTTTACCTTTCATGGGTATTATTAAGCTTGCTGATGGCTGCTTGCAAGAGTGCAGAATACTGCAATTGCGGATAAAAGACAACTATTGAGCCTATACCTTATTATATATAAGGGGGTCTAAATAAACTATTAACCATTAAACAACAACTAATCCATCACAATCACTTTTTATTATCTAATTACAAAATGACAAAAGTTGCAATTAACGGTTTTGGCCGTATTGGTCGTCTCGCATTCCGTCAGATGTTCGAGGCTGAAGGTTACGAAGTAGTAGCTATCAACGACTTGACAAGCCCAAAGATGCTTGCCCACCTGTTGAAGTATGACACCGCTCAGGGCGGTTTCTGCGGCAAGTTCGGTGAGAACAAGCACACTGTAGAGGCTGGTGAGGACTACATCGTAGTTGATGGCAAGAAGATCACTATCTATGCTATTCCTAACGCTGCTGAGCTTCCTTGGGGTAAGCTGGACGTAGATGTTGTTCTGGAGTGCACAGGTTTCTATACCAGCAAGGCTAAGGCT
Source organism: Bacteroidaceae bacterium (assembly GCA_017620295.1). Classification (GTDB taxonomy): domain Bacteria; phylum Bacteroidota; class Bacteroidia; order Bacteroidales; family Bacteroidaceae; genus Physcousia. Next base: position 8,548 of record JAFZQR010000013.1, on the reverse strand, counting down.
GAGGCTCACATTCAGGCTGGTGCCAAGAAGGTTGTTATCTCTGCTCCTGCTGGCAACGATCTGCCTACTATCGTTTACAACGTTAACCACAAGACTCTGACTCCTGCAGACACAGTTATTTCTGCAGCTTCCTGCACAACAAACTGCTTGGCTCCTATGACCAAGGCTCTGAACGATTTCGCTCCTATCCAGAGCGGTATCATGACAACTGTTCACGCTTACACAGGTGACCAGATGATCCTCGACGGTCCTCAGCGCAAGGGTGATGTTCAGCGCGCACGTGCTGGTGCCCAGAACATCGTTCCTAACTCAACTGGTGCTGCCAAGGCTATCGGTCTCGTAATTCCTGAACTCAACGGCAAGCTCATCGGTGCTGCTCAGCGCGTTCCAACTCCAACAGGTTCTACAACTATCCTGCACGCTGTTGTTAAGGGTGAGGTTACTGTTGAAGGCATCAACGCTGCTATGAAGGCTGCTACCAACGAGTCATTCGGCTACACCGAGGAGAAGCTCGTTTCCAGCGACATCATCGGCATGAAGTTCGGTTCTCTCTTCGACGCTAACCAGACAATGGTAAGCAAGATGGATGACGGCAACTCTCTCGTTCAGGTTGTTGCTTGGTACGACAATGAGAACAGCTACACTTCTCAGATGGTTCGCACCATCAAGTACCTCGCTGAGCTCAAGTAAGCACAAACGTTGCTAATCAGCAATCTACTAGGCCGCCCACTCTGAACTGCAGGGTCGGGCGGCCTTTCTTTACCTTATGAATATACTTCAGCATGTTGGAAGTTAAAGAAGTTGAGAAAGTTATGTGGCCTTTGGCCACGGAAGTTCTTTAACTTCCAAACATACGGAGCTTGTATCTATAACCAATGTACGACCTCATCACCATACTCGGCCCGACAGCATGCGGTAAGACTGCGGTAGCTACGCAGCTGGCTGCAAGACTGGCAGCGGAACGCAACCTCCAGGCAGAGATTATAAGTGCTGACTCCCGACAGGTGTTCCGAGGCATGGACATAGGCACGGGCAAAGACCTAAGCGACTACGGCACCATACCCTACCACCTAATAGACATTGCTGAGGCAGGAACCAAGTACTCAGTGTTCGAGTTCCAACGCGACTTTCTCAAAGCCTACAGCAGCATTCGCGAGAATGGACACTTACCTATACTTTGCGGCGGCACAGGGTTGTACATCGAGAGTGTACTCAGAGCATACAAACTAGTTGAAGTACCTGTTAACACAGAGCTACGCAACAAGCTTGAGTACAAGACACTTAACGAACTTACAAACATTCTAGCTTCATACAAGCGGCTGCATAACACCACAGATGTTGACACGGCACGAAGAGCCATACGTGCCATCGAGATTGAAGAATACTACCGCAAACACCACATCGACGAGACACAGCCCTTCCCTCACATCAACTCTCTCACAATCGGGTTGGACATTCCACGTGAGCTACGACGTGAGCGCATATCAGCCCGCCTCCGACACAGGCTTGAGAAGGAGGATATGGTTGGCGAGGTACAGCGGCTGCTTGACAGAGGCGTACCAGCTGAAGCACTCATCAGCTACGGACTTGAATACCGCTACATCACCCTGCACCTCCAAGGTGCTTTGAGCTATGACGAGATGGTGAGCCAGCTAGAAATAGCCATCCATCAGTTTGCCAAGCGACAAATGACCTGGTTCCGCGGCATGGAACGCAGAGGCGTATCAATAGAATGGATTGACGCCACCCAGCCCCTCATGCAACAGGTTTCAACAATCATTAACTTTCTTTTTTGACACCTAATAAACTTCATATCACGAAATATATGTAGTTTTGTCACGTCAAAAGCACAACATAAATGGAACGCTGGGGAATTATCTACTGTCCAAAACAAGGCATCAGGCGCTCGCACAAGCGATGGGAGCATATCAGAGAGCTGCTCACAGGGCGCGGCGTGGAATACGACTTCGTACAGAGCGAAGGATTGCAGTCGGTGAAGCGACTGACTCAGATGCTATGCAACAACGGCTACACCACCATAGTCATTGTAGGTGGTGACTCCGCCCTCAATCAAGCCTTGAACGGTATCATAGAGCTTGGGGACAGCATCCGCAACTCAGTAACCCTAGGCATCATACCCAACGGCAGAGGCAATGACTTCGCCACCTTCTGGGGCTTGGATGAAAAAAACGATGACTTTACAGTTGAGACTCTGTGCAAAGCCCGCACAAGACATGTGGATGTAGGCGTCTGCAAAGAAGGTGAGAACACCCACTATTTCCTAAACTGCGTGAACATCGGGCTGGTAGCCAACATAATGGACCTTAAATACAAGACCCGACGCCTGCTCGGCCTAAGTGTGCTGTCCTACCTGAGCAGTATGTTCCTTCTGATATTCCAGCGCAGGGAATGGCGCATGAAGCTTGCAGTCAACGAGACAACGATAGAGCGCAAGGTCATGACTGTATGCATAGGCAACGCAAGAGGATATGGATTGACACCTAGTGCGGTGCCATACAACGGCTATCTGGATGTGAGCGTGGTGTCACACCCTGAGCTGACACAGTTGGCCAATGGGCTATGGATGCTACTCACAGGGCGATTTCTAAACCACAGGAACGTAGCGGCCTATCGCACAGAACGTACAATAAGCCTCGACGACGTACAAAACGCGCCCTTGAGTGTGGATGGCAGATATGTAGGCACTGTGGAGACAGGTTTGCATATCAGCTTGATGCCAGAGTTCATCAATATCATTATTCCAGCATGAACCGTATCCGACAGAGGTGGCACCACACTATAGGTCTGCTCTCGTGCTTGCTCTGCCTTACGGCTAGTACGGCACAAGCCCAGATTAACACCGACCGTGTGATGATGATGGGGCGCAATGCTCTCTATTACGAGGACTATGTCCTTGCCATCCAGCGGTTTAATATGGTTATCAATGCACGTCCTTATCTGCATGAACCGTATTTCTTCAGGGCTTTAGCCAAGTTCTATCTTGAGGACTTCACAGGCGGCGAGGCCGACTGCACCGCCAGCATTGAGAGGAACCCGTATGTAGCCGACAACTACCAGCTTCGGGCTCTGTGCCGCGTCAACCAGAAGAAATACGAAGCGGCTCTCGAAGACTACCAAAGGGTTATTGGTATGGAACCGAAGAACCAGACGTGCCGACACAACATGGTGCTGTGCCAATACGAGTTGGAACGATACGATGATGCCCTGTGTGCCATAGACACCATGATACGTCTATGGCCATCCAACAGCGAAAACTACACCATGAAGGCGCAGGTACATATCGCACAAGGCGACACCACCAGCGCCCTGGCTATGATTGACACAGCACTCACAGTCAACGCCTACGACGGCAACGCATGGATGATGCGTTCATCCATAAGTCTGAGACGGGGCGAATATGCACAAGCCGAGGCCGAAGCTGACAAGGCTGCCATACAGATGCCACGCAAGACAAGCATCTACATTAGTCGCGCATTGGCACGCTACCACCAGAACAACCTCCAGGGAGCTATGGACGACTACGACATAGCACTCGACATACAACCTAGCAACTACCTCGCACATTTCAACCGAGGACTGCTTCGCGCACAGGTTGGCGATGACAATAGAGCCATAGAAGACTTCAACTATGTGCTGTCCATCGAGCCAGACAATATGATAGCCCTTTACAACCGCGCCATACTACTAGACAATATTGGCGACTACAGGGGAGCCATACGCGACATCTCAGCTGTCATTGACGAGTACCCAGAGTTCTGGACAGGCTATCAGCAACGCGCTGCCATACGCCGCAAGATTGGAGATGTTTATGGGGCTGAACGTGATGAGTTCAAAGTGACCAAAGCAAGAATGGATGTCTTCAATGGCACATACCGCAGCCCCGACAAAAAGACACGTCGGCAGAGCCAGCGCAACATAGACGACTACGCAAGCCTTGTCGAGGCCGACAGCACAGAAGTGGAACAGACCTACGCCAGCGAGTATCGCGGCAGGGTGCAGAACAGAGAGGCAGAACTGTCACCCATGCCATACATCCACCTCGCATACCATCGCACCACCAGTGTCACCAGCCGCTATGTACCCTTCCATCAGCTGATAGAGCAGCACAACATGCGGGAGTCGAACAACCGCCAACTGTTCCTAACGATTGAAGAACCCACACTGGACAACAGCCAGCTGGAACAGCACTTCCAAAGCATAAGCATGCTGACAGAGAAGATCAATTCCTCAAATGACGTAGCCGAGCAAGCTGTCCTTTATCTGAGTCGGGCCATCGACTACTACCACGTACGCGATTTCGAAGCATCTGTTACCGACATAGAACGCTCACTAGCACTCAACGAGCAGCAGCCTTTGGCACTCATGGCACTGGCGCAGGTACACCTCTGCCAGGTTGAAGCACAGAATGCCGATGCCGACCACAGCAGCATGACAGTACAGCTAGGCTATAACCGAGCACTCGACGAGCTGCGACAAGCCGCACAACTGCAGCCTAATATGCCATATATATGGTACAACATAGGCTGCATCTACATATCACTCCATGACTACCAGCATGCCCGCGATGCCTTCGGCCAGGCTCTTAACATCGACTCCCGCTTCCCAGAGGCATTCTTCAACAGAGCCATTGCCGCACTAATGGACGGACACACCCAACAAGCTCTGTCCGACCTGAGCATGGCTGGCGAACTAGGTCTATATCAGGCTTATCCACTGATAAAGCAGTACTCAAAGTAGTTCATATTCAAGAAAAGTGGATGCCACAAAACGTAAAAGTGGGATTTTCGTGTGGTGGTTTGGAAAAAAATGTGTTATTTTGCGCCGTTTTACAGCAAAATACAATAAAACAACATATTGAAATGATTAACATTACACTTCCCGATGGATCAGTCCTCCAGCGCGAGGCTGGTGTAACGGGGTTTGAGATCGCACAATCTATTTCTCCACGTCTGGCTGCAGACGTTCTGGCATGCGCCGTAAACGGTGAGACTGTTGAGCTAAACCGTCCCATCACAGCAGATGCCACCCTCACCCTCTATAAGTGGGATGACGAGCAGGGCAAGGATGTGTTCTGGCACACCAGTGCCCATCTGATGGCCGAGGCCCTGCTGGAACTATACCCCGGCATTCAGTTCGGTTTTGGTCCAGCTGTCGAGAACGGCTTCTACTACGATGTCCTTCTGCCAGACGGCAAACAAATCGGTGAAAGCGACTTCGCCGCCATCGAGGCAAAGATGAAGGAACTGTCATCTAAGAAGGAGCCTGTTGTACGCCGCGAAGTTTCCAAGGCCGACGCCCTGAAGGAGTTTGCCGCCGCCGGTCAGACATTCAAGTGCGAGCATATCGAGCAGGATCTTGAGGACGGAACAATCACAACCTATACTCAGGGCAACTTCACAGACCTTTGCCGTGGTCCTCACCTCGTCAATACCGGCGACATAAAGGTAGCCAAGGTGACAAGTGTTGCAGGTTGCTTCTGGCGCGGCGATGCCAGTCGTGAGAGCATGCAGCGCCTTTATGGCATAACCTTCCCCAAGAAGAAGATGCTTGACGAGTATCTCCTCATGCTTGAAGAGGCCAAGAAGCGTGACCATCGCAAGATTGGCAAGGACATGGAGCTCTTCATGTTCAGCGAGCGCGTAGGTAAGGGACTGCCCATCTGGCTTCCCAAAGGTACCGACATGCGCCTGCGCTTGCAGGAAATGTTGCGCAAAATCCAGAAACAATATGGCTATCAGGAGGTTATAACACCAAATATCGGTGGCAAGATTCTCTATCAGACATCCGGTCACTGGGATCATTATGGCAAGGACAGCTTCCAGCCCATTCAGACTCCAGAGGAAGGCGAGGAGTATCTGCTCAAGCCTATGAACTGCCCTCACCACTGCGAGATATTTGCCAATAGGCCACGTTCATACAAGGAACTGCCATTCCGCTGTGCCGAATTTGGAACTGTTTATCGCTATGAGATGAGCGGTGAGCTGCATGGTTTGACACGTGTTCGCTGCTTCACACAGGACGATGCGCACATCTTCTGCCGCCCCAATCAGGTGAAGACAGAGTTCATCAATGTTATCGACATCATTCAGCGAGTGTTCAAGACATTCAATTTCAGCGATGACAACGTTGAGGTGCAAATTTCACTGCGCGACCCCAAAGACAAGAAAAAATACATTGGAACCGATGAAGAGTGGGCTATTGCTGAACAAGCCATCATTGATGCTTGCGCTGAGAAAGGCATGAAGGCCCGTCAGGAAGTTGGTGAAGCCGCATTCTATGGACCAAAGCTTGACTTCATGGTCAAGGATGCCATTGGGCGTCGTTGGCAGCTAGGTACCATTCAGGTCGATTATCAGCTACCTCAGCGTTTCCAGCTGGAATACACAGGCGAGGACAACCAGAAGCACCGTCCCGTGATGATTCACCGTGCACCGTTTGGCAGTATGGAGCGTTTCGTGGCCGTACTCATTGAACACACTGCAGGACATTTCCCATTGTGGCTGGCACCAGACCAAGTTGCCATTCTGCCAATCTCCGAGAAATACAACGACTACGCCGAGAAGATACGTGCTTATTATGACACCGTTGGTGTACGCGCCGTCGTGGACGACCGCAACGAAAAGATTGGACGTAAGATTCGTGACAACGAACTAAAGCGCATCCCCTATATGCTCATCGTTGGTGAAAAAGAGGCACAAGAAGGCACTGTAAGTGTTCGTAAACAAGGTCAAGGAGACCAAGGAACAATGAAATTCGAGGATTTTGGCAAGAAAATCAACGAAATAGTGCAGGATATGACAAATAAGTATTAATTTTGCGCCCGATTTCAGAAACCACGAATGAAAAAAGACAACCTGAAAAACCAGTATCGCGTTAACGAACAGATCCGAGTAAGGGATGTTCGCATCGTAGGCGATGGCATAGAATCAACTGTGATGCCCACACGCGATGCTCTCCGACTTGCCGAACAGCAAGGCGTTGACCTCGTGGAAATATCTCCAAATGCAGATCCTCCTGTATGCCGGCTGATTGACTACTCCAAGTTCATCTACCAGCAGAAGAAGAAGCAGAAAGAGATTAAGGCCAAGCAGGTTAAGATTGAAATCAAGGAAATACGTTTCGGACCACAGACCGACGACCACGACTACAACTTCAAGTTGAAGCATGCACGCGGGTTCCTTTCAGAAGGCGACAAGGTCAAGGCATACGTATTCTTCCGTGGGCGTTCAATCCTTTTCAAGGAGCAGGGTGAAGTTCTGCTGTTGCGCTTCGCTCAGGACTTGGAGGAATATGGCAAGGTAGAGTCCATGCCAGTGCTTGAGGGCAAACGCATGACGATGTACATCGCTCCAAAGAAGAATGCGCCCAAGGTCAAGGCTGATGCCACAGAAGGAAACAACAGCGAAGCCGAGACACCGATGCCAGTGAAGAAACAGCCCCAGCAGAAGGAACGCAAAGAGTACACTGGTCCACGAGTTGAAGGCGAGGACTTCTAACACGCAGAAAAAGATTGTGCGCTACGCTGGATGTTTGCGTAGCCACGTCAGATACAATAACACATTATTTAATCAACAACAAAAACATGCCAAAAGTAAAGACTAATTCCGGTGCCAAGAAGAGATTTGTACTCACCGGAACGGGTAAGATTAAGCGTCATCACGCTTATCACAGCCACATCCTGACAAAGAAAACCAAGAAGCAGAAGCGCAACCTTCAGCACAGCGACCTTGTGGTGACAGCTAACCGCAAGCAGGTTCGTGAGTTGTTGCTCCTCCGTTAAGCTCATCAGGATTGAGAGTTATCAAGTATTTTCAACATCAATTGGAAATCACCCAAAGTCATTAACCGAACGAAAAGCTCTTAAATCCGATATATCATCGGTGCTTCCGTTCAAAAACAAATCAGACTATGCCAAGATCAGTCAATCACGTTGCTTCACGTGCTAAAAGAAAGAGAATTCTGAAGCTCACACGCGGCTACTATGGTGCCCGCAAGAATGTGTGGACAGTTGCCAAGAACACTTGGGAGAAAGGTTTAACCTATGCTTATCGCGACCGCAAGCAAAAGAAGCGCAACTTCCGCGCACTGTGGATTCAGCGTATCAACGCAGCAGCTCGTCTGGAAGACATGAGCTACAGCCGTCTCATGGGTGCTTTGCACAAGGCTAACATTGAGATCAACCGCAAGGTGCTTGCCGACCTCGCCATGAACTACCCCGAGGCATTCAAGGCAATCGTAGCCAAAGTGAAGTAACACACAGGGATAGCATTGTAATAACCATGCTACATGAAGGGAGATGCCAACATGTTGGTATCTCCCTTTACTTTTTCAATTATTATAAGTAGGTGTTCACAATTAGTTTTATGTATTTGTTCAGCTATTTGAATGCAGATTTTTCTTTTCTCCGAAGGAGCAGAGCGGACTCTGTGACTGAGGATAAAAGGAAAAGATGCGCCAAAGAGCGAACAAAGACATGAAAGCACCTACATTGCTGGATATTATAAAATAATTTTGAACACCTACTTAT
>JAFZQR010000095.1 GCA_017620295.1 Bacteroidaceae bacterium | reverse complement strand
GCCTGTGAGCGTCCATCTGGTCATCCAAGACCGATTTCCGACTCACATCAGCTCCGAGAGTTAACGACCAATGCTGGAATACAAAGCCAGACAGAGGTCAATGTCTAATCAAACAAATACCACATTTTCAAGTGGACTCATCAATACATCTTATTACATACCTTACACATGGAATTAAAGGGGGAAATGTTATTTGCTGTTCAAGGCGGCAGAGGCGAGCGACATTCGAAATAGAAGATTTATTTGTCTTTTTAATTTGATTTGTGGAATAATGACTATATTCGCAGCGGAATAACTTAAAACCTATGTGATATGAAGAAGATTCTGTTTATTATTGGGTCGTTGAGGGCGAAGTCCTTTAACCGCCAGGTGGCTAATGTGGCTAAGGAAATCATTGGCAGTAGTGCTGAGGTGCAGGAACTGGATTACAGTGACCTGCCGCTGTTGAATCAGGACATTGAGCAGCCGGAGTTGGAGGTTGTGGCTCGAATCAGAAAGGCTGTTGCTGAAGCTGATGGACTCTGGATCTTTACGCCGGAGTATAATATGAGCTATCCGGGACATCTGAAGAATCTGCTGGATTGGATGTCGCGTCCTGTGAAGTTTATGGATTATGGTACACCTACTTGTATCAACGGTAAGCGGGTGGCTATCAGTGGGGCAGGAGGTAAGGCCGCTACTGCCAGCTGTCGCGCGAAGCTCACGGAGTTGTTGACTTTCATGAAGGCAGAGGTGCTGCCAGAACAGGTGGGCATCGCTGTGCCTGCTGAGGCATGGGGTACGGATGTGCTTGTGCTTACAGACGAACAGAAAGCGGAGCTGAAGGCGCTGGCAGATGCCTTACTAAATTGACAATTGACAATTGACAATTGTAAATGAGACACTATCCTGATAGGATGACGGTGGAGGAGGCTAAAGCGTTTCAGAATGATGTACTGGACATTGTTGGCCAAATTCCACGTGGTAAGGTGACGACTTATGGAATGATTGCTACTTTGGCGGGGTGGCCCAGTCATGCTAGGATGGTTGGGCGAACCCTGCGATATACACCTGGAGCGGAGAAGTTGCCCTGCCATAGGGTTGTGAACATTGCAGGTCGCACTGCTCCGGGTTGGAGTCAGCATCGTCCCTTGTTGGAGCAAGAAGGAGTCATCTTCAAGCCTAACGGACATGTGGATATGCTGCGGCATCTATGGGAGCCGGAGATAATGTAGGTCACACTGAAAATGATTTTTAGGTCCCGCAGAAATGACGGAAATGACGGAAATTTTATATTTTTGCAGGCAAAGAATTATAACCAATGACTGATAACGATATAACATACGAGATAAGAGGTGCAATATACGATGTGTATAAGAAGCTCGGGCCTGGACTATTGGAGTCTGTATATGAGGAAGCTATGGTCTATGAACTGAAGAAACGCTGTCTTAAAGTGGAAAGGCAGAAAGATGTGCCAATACACTATGATGGCCAGATATTGAAAACTCCTTTAAGGCTGGATTTGCTGGTACAAGACAGAGTAGTGGTAGAGCTGAAAAGTGTCAAGGAACTCCAAGACGTATTCTTCAAGCAGACTAGGACTTACCTAAGACTATTAGGGTTAAAGGTTGGTATCCTTGTAAACTTCAATACGGATGACATCCTGGATGATAGCATTCATCGTGTAGTCAATGGGCTGTAAGCCCACTTTATGTCATTTCCGGAGGATTTTGATATAGTCCCGCAGAAATGACGGAAATAGCAGAAATTCTGAGCCTGACGGCTCATGGCTGCGCAACTTTACTCAGGTACAATTTTCAGTAGGAATACATTTCCGCCATTTCCGCCCTTTCTGAGGGACAACAAAAGAGAGTGAATAATTACTTAACAATGAAGAGATATGAGAATGTTTGAATTGATGGCATTGCCATATGCACCAGAGGCTTTGGAACCGGTGATTAGTAAAGAGACGATAGCGTTCCATCATGGGAAGCATTTGGCGGCTTATGTGAATAACTTGAACGCTTTATTGGAAGGGAACCCTTTGGCTGGATTACCTTTGGAAGAGATAGTGCTGAAGGCTGAGGGTGGTATGCTCAATAATGCGGGGCAGATACTGAACCATGAGCTGTACTTTGGGCAGTTTTCGGGGAAGCTGGGGAAAACGGCTCCCACAGGTAAGCTTGTTGAGGCGATTGTGAGGGATTTTGGATCTTTTGAGGCTTTCAAGGAGGAGTTCCAGAAGAAGGGCGCAACGCTGTTTGGATCAGGTTGGGTTTGGCTGTCGGCTGATAAGGATGGGAAGCTGGTGATCACGCAGGAGGCGAATGCGGCTAATCCTATCCAGAAGGGACTGAAGCCGCTGCTGACCTTCGATGTTTGGGAGCATGCTTACTATCTGGACTATCAGAACCGTAGGCCTGACCATCTGGCTGCTTTGTGGCAGATAGTTGACTGGACGATTATCGAGGATCGTTATATCAAATAGGTGATGGCTAGCAACGCGGATTTTGTACAGTATATTACCGATCAGTGCGCTGGGGCAGGGGAGATAGTCGCTAAGAAGATGTTTGGCGACTATGGTATTTATTGTAACGGTAAGATTTTTGGATTGATATGCGACGACTGCTTCTATCTGAAACCAACGGAAGCTGGAAGGAAACTGCTTAGGAATGTGGATATGCGTCCGCCTTACGAGGGGGCAAAGGACTACTTCTATATTGCTGATGTAGATGATCGTGACTATCTATCCACACTTGTTCGTGAGACCTGCAAGGAACTCCCTATGCCAAAACCAAAGAAAAAGAAATTCTTCTGATGCCACTTATTTTTCTTAACATCAATATTTCAACAAAAACAAATAGTATGAAAAAGATCATGATGACGCTCGCAGCCGTCCTTTGTTGCGCAATGACTTCAACAGTATTCACCGCCTGCGGTAGCGATGATGACGACAACACACCGACCCCGGCTGAGGACACAACGCCCAAGCAGGTGGCCATGGACTTCTACTTCTTCACCACCGAGGACATGCTCAACTATTGCAATGTGGAGGTGACTTACGACGATGGCACTGGCACCAAGACCGCCACGCTGACCAAGGATATAGTGGACGATAAACTCAGATACAGGGTTCACTTTGAATCCGACCATCTGCCCGCAACATTCACCGTTGGCCGTATGGTAACGCTGAAGCAGAGCATTGACGAGTTGCAGTCGTTCAGTTACTTCACCAACGGTTACACCTACGTGGCTGCACTCTATAACGCTGCTGGAAAAAAGTTGTCAGACATCCCTCAGTACATAGCCAACGATCCGCAGTCCTATCCAGGTGCCAACGTGACCAACCTTATCAACGCTGGTCGTTTAAACCATACCTATACCTACACGTTCGACACGAATGGCGAAATGAACTACGCAAGAGAGTAATATGAGCTATCGTCCACGCACTTCAAGGACGTGGACGAGAACTCTAAGATTACGAACATCGAGCAGGTGTTCCTATGTTCAAAGAGGCTGTGTCAAAATGCATGACACAGCCTCTTGATGTTCGCCCGACATGGTCATAATCTAACGGGTGTAAGTCCCGAGCGCGGCTTAATAGCGGCAAGCGCACAGCCAAGGACAAGGTGCCAATGGCGACATTGGGTCTGAAGGAAGTCTGCGGCAAATCACTG
>JAFZQR010000094.1 GCA_017620295.1 Bacteroidaceae bacterium | reverse complement strand
GGTCGAGCGAAAGGACAATACTTCTGCTATTGGTTATATCAGCCAGCAAATCATTCGTCCTTTAACTTCCCATAACTTCCGCCGCAAGCGGCATAACTTCCTTTAACTTCCAAGCAAGCGGAGCTTGCGAAAGTCAAGTCAAATGATTTGCTTCATGCCGTCTTAAGATGTTGCTCATGCCGTCAAACGAATCTGTTCACACTTGTGAATTTAGATATTCACTCTAGTGAATTTAGCTGTTCACACTTGTGAATTTAGATATTCACACTTGTGAATAGATTCGTAAGCCGTGCTGATTGATGTTTTTCAACCTCATGCATAGGATTGTTCTTGGTTGTTTGTATATTTGCGCATGCAACAATAAGATTTGATGGTATGAACCAGTATGTAATAATCTCGAGGTTACGATTTGATTTTGTGAGAACTTTGCTCTGTGTTGTAATGTGTTTTGCCAGCGTATTGGCTTATGCCCAAAATGAAATCACATGGGGTGATTGGCAGCAATGGGGAGAAATCAGAGTGAAAAGTGAAGATGGCATAATAGAGAAATGGTATCGTAACCCGATTGTACCTGCTGATTATAGCGATCTTGACTGCATACGTGTGGACTCGGACTATTATGCAATCAGTTCAACAATGCAGTTCTCACCTGGAATGACCATCCTGTATTCACGCGACCTTGTCAATTGGGAGATAGCTGGTAATGCTGTGAGCGACTTGACACAGATCTCACCAGCTTTGGGCTGGCAGCAGATGAATCGCTATGGACGAGGCATCTGGGCAGGTTCGCTCCGCTTTCACGATGGACGCTTCTATCTATTTTTCGGAACTCCCGATGAAGGCTATTTCATGACTTCTGCTGAGAATGCCGAAGGACTGTGGACTCCACTTACGAAGCTATTGGATGAACGAGGATGGGATGACTGTTCGGCTATCTGGGATGAACATGGACGTGCTTGGTTTGTCGGTACTTGTTTCCGTGACGGCTATAAGACATACATTATGCCTATGTCTAATGATGCACGGAGCATAAACTTCAGTCAGGCGCGACTCGTCAATGAGGGAAATGGGCGCGAAGCCAGCAAACTCATCTGGCACGAAGGTTATTACTATCTGATATTCAGTGAACACAAGGATGGCATAGGCCGGTATGTGATGGCTAAGCGTGACAAGGCGATGACTGGCGATTTTCACGAGGAGCGGCAGTTATTGCAGCCTTGTCTTGAAGCTAATGAGCCTAATCAGGGTGGAATCATTGAGGGTCCAAATGGGCAGTGGTACTTTTTGACTCATCATGGCACGGGTGACTGGAGTGGACGTGTCATGAGTCTGCTGCCTGTAGAATGGCGCAATGGTTGGCCCATGATGGGTGACCTTAGCAAGGGTGAGCCTGGATCAATGGTCTGGCAGGGTGACATGACGTGTGAAGTGGAAAGTGAGAATATGAGGAATCAGCGGAGTGATGACTTTAATGCTTCAATGCTAGGACCTCAATGGCAATGGAACTATCAGCCTCGCACAGACAAGTATTCACTCACAGAACGTGTCGGATGGCTAAGGTTGTATGCCTTCCGTCCACTTGAAACAGGTCGGCTGTTGAAAGCTGGTAACACCTTGACCCAGCGTACCTTTCGCACTGTATCAAATGAAGCAACCATTTGCCTTGACATCACTCATCTGGCTGAGGGACAACATGCAGGACTATGTCATTTCGCATCCCACAGCGGTACCATCGGTGTAGTGCGGACAGATGGTGCCAACTATATTGAATGGTGCATTGATGATCAGCTTCAGCAAAGGCTGGTATTGGACTCTCCTATTCTTTGGCTTCGCTCCACGTGGGGGGTGGACGGCCTGTCGCACTTCGCCTACAGCATAGATGGTGTTCACTATGAGTTCTTCGGTGATTATCGTATGTCGTGGGGCCACTATCGTGGCGACCGTATTGGCATATATTGTTATAATAACATTGCCGATGATGGGTTCGTGGATGTAGATTTCTTTCATTACGAGATGCCCGAGTATTCCGAGAATCCCTTTGGCAATGCCCTTGTTCCTGACATGATAGCAGATGCCAGTATCCAACTTATCAACGACACTTTCTACTGCTATGCCACAATCGATGGGTATGGACGCGGGTTGGAGACATCTGGACCGCCTGTGGTGTGGAAATCTCATGATTTCGTTCATTGGAGCTTCAACGGCATCTACTACCCCTTTGGTGACAACGAGAGATACTGGGCTCCAAGCAAGGCTGTTCAGAGAAACGGCAAATGGTACATCTACCCCACTGTCAATGGTTATATGGAAGTGGCTGTAGCCGACAATCCCAGCGGTCCATTCACGCCTATATCCTCACTTCTGCAGGGCAACGACCGTGATGGCATTGATGCAGAAGTGTTTATTGACGACGATGGACAGGCATACGTGTTCTGGGGACGCCGCCATGTGGCTAGGCTGAACCAAGATATGCGCACTGTGGCAGATATTCAGACGCTGGACACACGTCGTAAAGAATACAGCGAAGGTCCCATCTTCTTCAAACGTAACGGCATTTACTACTATCTATATACAATAGGCGGTGACGAGCGCTACGAATACTATTATATGATGAGCCGCATCTCGCCCTTGGGTCCATACGAGACACCACAGGAAGACTGCGTATCGACCACTAATGTGGAACGCGGTGTATTCGGACCTGGACATGGCTGTGTTTTTAATGATGGCGACAACTATTATCTTGCCTTTTTGGAATTCGGGCGAAACGGCACCAATCGCCAGACGTATGTCAACCCATTGGAGTTCAATGAGGATGGCACAATCAGACCAGTGCGTGTGACCCTCGATGGCGTGGGAAACTTGCGTCCATCTACAGGCGCCCAACCCATAAAGATTCAATTCTCATCTGCTTCGTCTGTAGCCAACCCGCAAGCAATCCGTTATTTCAAAGACGAGCGTTGCCAGCGTACAGAGCATTTCTATCCACATTACGCTTTCGACCATGCTAACGGTTCGCGTTGGATGGCTGCCAAGGGTGACAGTGCCTGTTGGCTGATTGCCGACCTTGGTCAAGTAATTCCAGTTATGAAAAGTGAGGTCAGCTTCGTCCGTCCTACTCAGGGACATGCATACGTACTTGAAGGGTCAGTAGATGGCATTCGCTGGAACGTCTGTGGTGGACATGCCGACTCCAGAATACGATCTCCCCACTCAGACATTATTAATCAGTCTTTCCGCTACCTGCGCATTAGAATAACCAAAGGCATACCAGGTATTTGGGAATGGGATATTACAATCTGACTTTTTTCGCCTTGTTGCCTTGTCGTACAATACAGATATTCCCTGGTTTATTATTATTTACAATTTGTCGTCCGGACAGGTCATAGAATGACAGTGGCTCAACAGTTGTGGGAGAAACAATGATACCTGCTGGGTTATCAGGATCCTTGGCATTCTCATCGTAGGGAAGCTCTTGGTCGTCGGGGAAGATGACATTGACGGCAGCGCTGGCAGCTGTGCTGTTGCCAAAATCATCAGCTGTATTTTCGGTAGTTCCTTTCTGCAGCCAAGCTGTGGGTGTGATGCCGTCGGGTGTACGATTACAATAGGCATGTAGGGCATTTTTCTCCATCCACGCCTGATAAGTTGTGACGCCACAATCGCGTATCAGCCGTCGCACATAGCGCATCAGAATACCTTTGAATCCCCATAAGTCGTGGTTGTCACCTCCCTGACATACATTGATGATGCCGTAGCTGTCACAAAGGTTCATTTTCGTCCATGACATGATTTTCTTTGCATCCTTGAGATACTGCTCGTCACCATAGTACTTATATAACATACATGCCGCTCCAAGCATAGTACCCTGGTTGTAGGTGGATGCCCACTCGTTCTTGCTTTTGATTTTTTCGGAATCTGGATTCCACACAACATTGTCCCATACCTTACCAGTCTCCATGTTGTTGGTCAGAACCTGACGATGAGCTGCATAGAGGTCACGCGCCAACTTGAAGTATTGTTCACCACATCCCGCAAAGCCGAGGTAGCATGCTGCAACCTCAGCTGGACCTGCGATGCATGCATTTGTGCTATATGGATCGCCTGACTCCTGTGCCCAACGCAGCAGACCTGTGAATGGTATATAGGCTCGGTTGTATATGGCATCGAAGTTGCGCTTTGCAACGTTGATATACGTTTGGTTGTGCGACAGCAGTCCGAGGCGCGTGACAGCGATAACCTGCCACATGACATCGTCGTTGAAGTCGTGGCCGAACCAATGATAGTCGTCGGTATATACAAGCTTTGTCCATGTGACACCGACGTTGGCGTTGTACCAGATATAGATTTCCTTGGCTAAATCGAGATAATCCTCGCGACCAGTTGTCTCGTAGGCATCCAGCAAAATTTCAAGTTGTTCGCTCTCGCTCCATGATCCGCCACCGAAGGTCTTTCGGTGTGTACCTTTAGTCTCAACTGCACTCGCGATGTAGGCGTCCATCATTTCCTCACGCATGGCTGGGGTGAACGAGGTCTTAGGCTCAACTTCTACGAAATGCCACAGTTGGTTTTTGTCGTCTGTAGCCTCAGCCAACACTGGTTGAGTTCCATTGATGGTGTCTGTGATTGTCACAAAAAGGGCTTTGGTACTGCATCTTATCTTGTAAATACCGGCATTTGCATCACAAGTCTCAACCACCCATCGTCCATTTCCTGAACGGGCTTGGCAAACCTTTGCATTGACACTAGCAGATGTCGCAACAAAAGGTATATTTGAATAAGCATTGCGCAGACCAATAGTGGAAATAACATTGACCGTCCAACACTCGGATGCCACATCGGTCTTTGTCCATAGAACTACACTGGCACCATCGTCAAGCGATGAGTTCATTGTCATCAGAACTTTTCCAGGAGCCGCTACGGATTCGATGCGGTATGCCTTGGCATGGTCTAATTGAGCGAAGAGGGTGTTGCTAGAGAACAACATCCAGAGTGTAACGATAATGATAGTTCGCATCATATTGGTTCCTAATAGTGTTTCGCTTATGATGACACGTCAGCAGTTGTCAAGTGTTTTCTAGCAGACGGATGCTGTCTATGCGAAGCTTGAAAGAACCTGCTGGCACCTTTACTTCAACGGTGTCACCTACTCGTTTGCCAAGAAGGGCTTGAGCTATGGGTGACTTAATGGATAGCTTGCCATCTTGAAGGTTGGATTCGTGAGGGCTGGTGATGGTATAGGTCATCTTGCTCCCTTCCTTGACTTTCAATCCTGCACTGCCACCGAGGTTAGTGAGTTCCACTTGAGTAAGCAGTCCTACGGTGTCGGCACCAAGCTTGGACATATCAATTACACGTGCAAATTCCAGTATTCGCTGCTTGAAGCGTATGCGTCCTAGCAGTCGGGCTTGTTCGCGCTTGGCAGCATGATACTCGAAATTCTCGCTTAGGTCACCCTTGTCGCGGGCTTCCGAGATGGCATCCTTGACACGTGGCAGCTCTACAGTCTCCAGCTGATGCAGTTCGGCTACCAACGCATCGTAGCCTTCCTTTGACATGTATTCCATTACCCTACTCTGCTTTTGCTACAGCTTCAATTTCAACCATTGCACCTTTGGGCAGCGTCTTGACAGCAACGGCAGAACGTGCAGGGTATGGCTCAGAAAAGAACTCGGCATAGACGCTGTTCATCTCTGAAAAGTCTTGCATATCGGAAAGGTACACTGTTGTCTTGACAACGCTGTCAAGGGTCTGTCCGGCTTCCTTGAGTATGGCACTCAGATTGGTCAGACATTGTCTGGTCTGTTCTTTTATGCCGCCCTCAATAAATACACTAGTTGCGGGATCAATAGGAATCTGTCCTGATGTAAAGATTAAGTTGCCAACTTGAATGGCCTGGCTATAAGGACCTATAGCAGCTGGAGCTGCTTGTGTGCTAATTGCTTTTTTCATTATAATCTTGACATGAATTTTTCTTTATCAACTATGAACCTGAGGTGACTACCCTCACCTATCAACGTCTCACCGCAATGAGCCTCCACCTTGAACATAATCTTCTTGCCATCCACTCCAACTACTTCGGCTCTTGCTGTCACCACGTCACCGACCTTGGATGGTCGCAGATGAGACGACTCAATCTGTCCGCCAACGGTGGTGCAGCCATCGGGCAGCGCAGATTTCACAGCAAGCATGGCTGCATTCTCCATGAGAGCCATCATGGCGGGGGTTGCTAGCACAGGCATATCGCCAGAACCAACTGTTAAAGCTGTTTCCGCTTCAGTCACAGTTAGTTCACTTGTATGAGTCATTCCTATCATGGTTTCAAGTTTCAGGTTTCAGGTGTAACTCTTATTATTTCACTTCATTCTTTTGCATACTGTTTGACAGGTATAGCATTGACAACTCCGCCAGAGGTGAGATAGAGTGTATCTGTGCGGTCTGAATTGGTGGTATTGGGAGTGAGCGACAAATACACTTTGTTGTACCCCTTGCTGCCACCAGTCTTTTCCGTTGTCAGCCACTGTCCATCCTTGGCTGTGAGAGTCCATGTGTCGTACGTAGTGAAATAGATGCTGTCACGTGGGACATTGCAGCTGTCGCAGATGGTTACGAGTGAGTCATTCACAGACGTCACCAGATCACTGCCTGTCATAATGCGCATGGGGCGGTGAATATTGAGATAAGGCAGTTGAAGGTAGCCTACGGTTACGCTGTACTCACCGGCGTTGACTTTGATGTAGGCCCATCGTTTGCGGCCTGTCTTGTTGATTTCGAATGTTACTAGGTCGGAAACGGTATAGATGCTGTTACTCTTGACGTTGGTGTATTTCTTGATGCCTTCTGGCACATGAAGCCAGCTGTCATCGCTAGACTCCAGTTCCCATGCCTCGGTAGTAGCGAATGAGATGGTATCCTCTGTCTGGTCGGCATACACAGGCTGCAAACCCTGGGAAAGATAGTTGCGTCCAACGTTGGGGTAGATGACATATACCGAATGCATATCATTGTCAGCATTATCGCAGCCCATGCTTACAAGGCTGCACACCACGATTGAGGCTGCCACAAGCATAGCCTTTGCAGCCTTGTTAATCACAGAAGATGTGAATGATAGTAATCCAAACATAATTGTATTGAATATGAGATAATACTTCAAAAACCCTTAAACTCTTTGAACTCTTTGAACTCTTTGAACTCTTTGAACTCTTTGAACTCTTTAAACTCTTTAAACTCCTTGAACTCCTTAAACTCCTTAAACTCCTTGAACTCTTGCTTAATACCAGTCAATGTTGCTTGAATAGCTGCTCTGTTTCTTCCATCTCAGAGCATCCATCAACGTGGATGCATTGGCGGCAAATGTGAAGTTGTAGGATGTGTATGGTGACAGCACCATAGAACAAGTCATGCTGAAGCAGTGAAGGTCGCGTGAGAGAGAGGCTGTTGTCATGCTGATTTTCTTATAGTTGAAGTCGTAGCCCGAAGACCAGCTTATGTTCCATCCGCTAGCAATCTGCATATTGCCTGAGAAATTCAGCGTGTGGGTCACAGAGTAAGGATAGCGCATGCGTCTCTTGTTGAAGCGGCCAGATGTGTTCTCACGCACCGACACGCCATAGCTGAACGATAGAGACCACGGGAACTTGAACTTGACATAGCCGTCCTCGTCCAGTTCACCCTCCTTGCCGCTGCGTCTGGCACCTCGCTGAGCGCGTTGCAGGTCTGGGTCCATATTACTCTCGTTGATATCGCGTTCATCCTCGTCCTCGTCAGCATCTTCATCGTCGTCATCTTTATCAGAGTTCTTATTTCCTGAACCGCCAAATAGCTTGGTGAATGTCTGGTTGTTGAAGGTGTAGGAGACATTCTGTGACATACCTTGGAAGCGCCCAAATCGTCCATAGCTATACTCTGTACGTTCACCAACATATACACGTCCGTCCTCATCAATCTCGTAGGCGTAGGTAGCCCATTGGGCGTTGAAAGAGTATGTCTTGTTCTTGCCAAGCTTGATGCGGAGGCGTGTGCTGAGGTCACTCCACGGACGCGTCTTGGCTGCCATGTTATAGCTCATGTTGGCTCCCAGCTCATCGATGATGCTAATCTTCTTATAGCCTGTGCTGTCACGGTCGGAACGTAACTTCATCTCAATATTGTTGCTGATGTCCATAGCTATGCTTCCTGTCTTGCCTTGACCCGGTACACCATAGAGCATACCAGCGTATGGCGAATATGTGACAGTGGAGACATTGCCATTTGCATCTGTCTTGACATAGGTGTCATAGTAGCCATAGCGGGCTGCACCGAAGTCTGGTGCATAGCTGAAGCTCACGGTTGGTGTGAAGACATGGCGGACGGCTGCAATCTTCTTGCCAATCAATGGTCTGTACATACCATAGAGTTTAGTTGATGCCGATACGCTCATGTTATAGTCATAGACATTACGGAAACCAAAGGCTGTATCCAACACCTCCACCTGTGCACCTGTGTCCCATGAACGATTAACCTTGTAGGCATACATACGGTCATTGATGTTCAATGATGGTGTGATGTTGATGTAGTTCAGCAGCGAGAAGGATGCACTTATAGGAATGGTATGACGCATACCGTTGCGCCAGTCGCGAACAAGACTGCTATGCATCAGTTTGTCTTCCTTGGTGGAGATGCTGTTCGACAACGTTCCGGTATAGCTCATTGCAATCTTCTCATACCAGCGTTCTGCACCGACCATCTTCTTGCGCTTGAATGGGTTGAAGCGTGCCAGTGAAATGTTAAGTGATGGCAGTGTAAGACTAATGGTACTGTCGCGCATGTTCTGAGACATGTTGGTCGTAGCAGACAGAGTCAGTCCTATGTCTGAGAATGTACGGGTATAGGCCACAGATGATGTACGAGTACTCTGGGTGTAACTTTGAGGGTTGTACATCGATGTGAGGTTGTTACGCTCATAGCTCGATGTGGCAAAGTTCACGCTTGCAGAGAGGCTCTGTGAGGGATTGGCTTTGGCGTCCTGGCGGTGACTCCACTGTAGTTTGAAACTCTTTTGTACGGAGAAGTCGGGCATGTTCTTTTCACCCTCCTGTGTATATTGGTAGCTGAACAGCGCAGAACCGCTGTAACGATATCTCTTCTTATATGTTGACTGACCTGATATACCCCAAGAGCCTTTGGTATAGATTTCACCCAACACTTTCAAATCAACCTTGTCGTTTATTGCAAAATAGTAGCCGCCATCGCGAAGATAGAAACCGCGTATTGTCTCATCTCCGTATGTTGGCATGATGATGCCGCTGCTATAGCTGGAAGTGAATGGGAAGAAGCCGTAGGGAATGGCCAATGGTAGCGGCACATCCTCTACAACTAAATAGGCAGGACCGAACACAACGTCCTTTCCTGGTCGTAGCTTGCCGCGTGTCAGAGCGATGTAAAAATGTGGGTGTCTGGCATCGCAGGTTGTGTAGCGTCCATGACGTATGTACATGACGCCAGATGAATCGCGTTTACTCTCATCACTCGCTAAATAACCTTCACCCTGTTGGGTATATACGTTGTTGACAAATGCCTTGCGGGTCTTGAAGTTATATGCAACTGCATCAGGCTCATACTCATCGTTGCCCTGTTTGAACACAGGTGGTGTAAGCATTTTTCCTGCAGAATCGCGCACACCATGGGCATGGACTGTACTGCTGTCCAGACTCATGGTTATCAGTTCGGCATCTATCTCAAGGTTGGTGTATTCCACCTTAGCACTACCGTGAAGATTAGCACGACTCTCAACATAATCGAATGTTACAGAGTCGGAAGCCGTGAAGTGGACGGGAGCATCCAGCGCATTGCGGCTTTGCTTTGAAGAGTCTATAGCTGTTGTGTCAACACCTGTATAGCCAGCTCGTCCAAGATATACAGTATCTTCATGTACGATTATGTATCTGGCAGTATCTGTTGAAACTAAAAGTTCAGGTATATCTGAAAACTCTGTGGCAGATGGTATATCAATACTATCTGTCGGCACATAATCGTCAGGGGAAGGCTGCACTCCTGTCATCACATCAAGACTGTCAAAAATAGCTTCTGCTGCCTGATGAATAGCCTTTACATCTGTTGAGTCACGTCGTGCTAGCGCATTTCTCCTGTGAAGCGTAGCTCTTGACATTGACTCAGATGCAGAGGTGGAAGCAGATACCTCATTGCTAACACCCCGTGACACTGGCGACGTGCATGCAACAAGTACAACGATAAGCAGACTAAATAGCGGTCTTATATAGGTTGTATATCTACTCACAGACTATTTTTTGCACATGGGCATAAGCACCCATTTTATTTTGCCGTGCAAAAGTAGCGCATATCCCACTCTATACCAAATTATATATGCTAAAGTTTCACAAGCATCTCTCTGTCAGTGTTAAAAATTGACGTGGTTATTACGCAAAAACGGTGACAAAGCTTTTGCCATGTCACCGTTTTCATTGTTTTGTGATTTGTTAGCAGAGCTTGCGAGCACCATCGCCAATGACAACGTCGATGACGATAGGATCCTTGCCATACTTAGCCTTGAACTTCTCTTTAACGGTCTTAACGAAGTGGTCGTAGTAGTGCTCGTCAACGAGGTTTATGGTGCAACCGCCAAAGCCGCCACCCATTATGCGTGAACCAGTAACGCCCTCTTCCTTTGCAATGTCGTTGAGGAAGTCAAGCTCTTCACAGCTAACCTCATACTCCTTGCTCAGACCGTAGTGGGTCTCGTACATCATCTGACCAACGGTCTCGTAGTCGCCGGCCTCAAGTGCGTCGCAGACTTTGAGTACGCGCTCACGCTCACCGATAACGTAGGCAGCACGCTTTGCATCTTCTTCGCTAACCTTTCCGCGAACCTCATCAAGCTGCTCGTATGTAGCATCACGAAGGCTCTCTACTTCAGGATGAATCTCGTGGATAGCAGCAGCTACACGCTCGCAACTGAGACGACGGTCGTTGTAAGGTGAACCAGCCAACTCGTGTTTCACGCAGCTGTTAACCAAAACAAGCTTGTAGCCCTTCGGGTTCCAGGGGAAGTATGCAATCTCACCTGAACGGCAGTCCATACGCATTAGGTTGCCAGCCTTACCGAGGCAGCTGATAGCCTGATCCATGATACCGCAGTTACAGCCAATATACTTGTGTTCTGTACGCTGACCAACCTTAGCCAGTTCCAAACGTTCAATCTTATTGTCACCGAAGAGGTCATTTAGTGCGAATGCAAACACGCTCTCCAGAGCTGCAGAGCTACTCATACCAGCACCGAGGGGTACATCACCGGCAAAAGCTGCGTTGAAACCTTCAACAGGTACACCCAGAGCCATCATCTCGCGGCATACACCGTAGATATAGCGAGCCCATGTAGCCTTTGGTCCCTGCTCATCATCGAGGCTGAACTGCACACGATCCTTCAGGTCGATAGAATAAACATCAACATTGCGAGAGCCGTTGGGCTTAATCTCTGCAATCATACCTTGTTCTACTGCTCCTGGGAATACAAACCCATTGTTATAGTCAGTGTGCTCACCAATGAGGTTGATGCGGCCAGGGGCAGCATATACAGAGCCTGTGCTTCCATCGAAATGCTTGATGAAGCGACTGCGAACATCTTCAATAGTCAGTTTCATAATGAATAATGTTTATAAGTTAGTGATTAATTGTAAATGTATTATGCTACAGGAATGTCGGTGTTGACATTCTTAGAGCCGATGAGTGAATAGTAGAGAATATAGATTGCGCATGCCAATGGTACCCAGTAGCTGATAAGGTAGCTGCCTGTCCAGTCTGCAACAAGGCTTTGGATTGCAACCATGATAGCGAAGCCTACAACCATTGTCATGAAAGCACCTGAAGCAATAGCTGTGTATTTTCCAAGGCCCTCTGTAGCCAGGTTGAAAATACCACCCCACATAACAGATGCACAAAGACCAACGAGGAGGAAGAAGAATATACCAACAGGTATATTATCCCATATAATTGACAGCTTCGCATAATCAATACCCGGAACACTTACAGCCACTGATGTTGGCAAATATATACCAGCCAGAAGCAGGATAATGGCCAAGCCGCTTACAAAAGTCATCATTGCCTTCGTGCTAACTTTACCGCCAACACTTGCACCGATGAAACGACCTATGAGCATTAACAAGAAATAGATTGAGCCGAGCGTACCAGCATAACCTGCATTCATCGCGAGGCCTGGAGTTTTGCTCTTCTCTTCAGCTGCTGAGATCTCACCATTCTCAATCTTTTCTTTTGTTTCTTTAACAGACTTTGCCTCGTCATTATCCCGAACCAACTCCTTTATGGCCTCTTCATCTGTTGTCTGTGCAAGGAGATTCTGAGCCTCTACAAGTTTGGTTTCCATCTCAGCATCAGCCTTTGGATTTAGATATAGGATTACGGCTTGATCCAAAGTGAGTTCGTTTTTCTCAAATTGATCCATTATCT
The DNA here is from genome assembly GCA_017620295.1 of Bacteroidaceae bacterium. Taxonomy (GTDB): domain Bacteria; phylum Bacteroidota; class Bacteroidia; order Bacteroidales; family Bacteroidaceae; genus Physcousia. The sequence continues at coordinate 11,811 of JAFZQR010000094.1, read as the reverse complement.
GACCCTTCTTCTCGATAATATCTGGTGTGTCGGCTGTAAGATATTGCAGAATGTGACCAGGAATACCCATTTCAATGCCACCATAGAGGCCGATTGCCAGAATACCAAGGTTAAAATGACGGAAGGAGAATGCACTGTGAGGATCTTTGACGTTACTCTTTGCAGCAACCTGCTGTTGAGGTTCTTCTATCTTCGTGAAGAGAATAACGATGAATGCGATTACGAAAATGGAGAGAGCAATCATCAGAGCGGGAGTTGCGTCAGCGATTTTTGCTTTGGCTGCATCTCCAATCAGAGCACCCATGATAATATACACTGCAACGGCAGCTGTGGAGTTGAACACACCACCTGTCTGTATAAGCTGGTTACCCTTGTTGCCGCCACCACCGAGGATGTTAAGCATAGGGTTCACAACGGTGTTTAGAATACACATGCAGGCACCTGAGATAAGAGCACCGATGAGGTAAACGGCCATACCGCCCCAGCCGGAGAGCCACTGAACAAGAATACCGGTGATACCAACCAAAAGGCCGATAAGGGCAGTACGCTTGTAGCCCCACTTCTGAATCATCATACCAGATGGGAAACCCATCAGTAGGTAGGCTCCAAAGTTACCATAGTTACCAATCATTGCCATGAAGTTGGTAGTACCAAATTGGTTCTTCACAATAACGCCCATAGGTGAACACAAGTTTGTCACAAAGGCAATCATGGCAAATAGGGCTATCATTACGATGATGGCGCCCCATTGTTTTTGTTGATTACTCATAAAGTATATAAGGTTTAAGATTAATTGTCAACGTTCAACTCCGAACTTATAAATGGTTGTCTGCTTATATTCTTCATCTGGGTTAAGTACAACCGGTGGGAAGAAACCGCGATTCGGGCTGTCTGGGAAGTGCTGAGCCTCGAAACAAATGGCAGAACGGCGTGGGAATGTTGCACCATGCTGACCAGGATAGCCTGTTGCCCAGTTGTCTGTATAAACCTGAACGCCTGGCTCTGTGGTATAGACCTCCATTGAACGTCCGCTGGCAGGGTCAACGACTTTGGCAGCAAAACTCAGTTCGCCAAATTCCCGTTTGTTGAGAACAAAGCAGTGGTCATAGCCTGCGCCATTGCGGATCTGTTCGTCGTCGGCATCAATCATATCGCCAACAGCATGCATGGTTGTGAAGTCAAATGGAGTATCCTTCACGGCGCGAATTTCGCCAAGAGGAATGCTGGTGTCATCAATAGGCAAAAAGAAGTCGGCATTGATTTGGCACTGCAGAGTGTCTATGGTTGGAGTTGGATTGGCAATGCCTGCGATGGCAAAGTAGCCGTGATGAGTGAGGTTGATGATAGTCTTCTTGTCTGTTGTGGCAAGATAGTCGATCTTTAGCTCACATTCATCAGTCCATGTATAGGTCACGCAGATGTCGATGTTGCCAGGGAAGCCTTCCTCGCCGTCTGCACCATGATAGCAGAGTCTCAATGTCTTACCATCAAGCTGCTCTGCATCCCAGACACGTGCATGATAGCCAGTCGGTCCACCGTGTAGAGCGTTGGGGCCGTTGTTGATAGCAAGGTTATACTCCTTGCCATCGAGGGTAAACTTACCTTTGCAGATACGATTGCCAAAGCGGCCAATAAGAGTTGAAAGGAAAGGCTCTGGACTTGACACGACATCTTGGATATTGTCATGGCCTTGAATTACGTTAGCCACTTTTCCATCACGTCCTGGTACCATAATGGCTACGAGTGCGCCGCCGTAGTTTGTGCAGCTCACCTCGTAGCCATGCTTGTTGACCAAGGTGTAAAGGTCTGTCTGTTTGCCTTGAATAGTAGCCTGAAAGTCTTCACGTTTCAGGCCTGATAGAGGTGTTGTTGACATTAGTTATAGTTATAAGGTTACATAGTTTGTGATGCAAATTAAGCAAAAAGATTGTTTGCCTGCAAAGCTTTTCCAGAAAAAGTGTGTTCTTTTTAAGGATTTGCAACACTTTCTATCACATTATTGCGCAGTTCACTGGTAACTCGCGATACAACCATTATTGCTTCTGCTTGTGCCAAGGTGAAATCTATATCCAGCTCACGTGCCAAGGCATCGGCTTGCTGCTGCAAGCCAGACATGGCTGTTGCAACTTTTTGGCGGAAAGCTTGCTCGTCACCCATAATCAGGTTGTCGTATGTATAAATTGATGACAAGGTGTTGCGGGCCATTACTGTGAAACGTGAGCGAAATTCATTTAATGCGGTATTGACGCGTTCACGTTCCTCTTGTAGCTCTGCAGGTATCTGCACAGATGCTGTTGTGTCAAGTTGTTGATGGACAGAGTCCGTTTCCAGCAGTGAGGCATTTTCGATAAGCAATAATAGGCTGTCGGTCGGCGCTTGGATTTGTTCAACAGAATCAGCAGAATTATCTGGTACTGATAGGAAACTATTTCCTTCTGGCTCATGCATGCTCCAAACGAATAGCCCAATAATTCCAATTCCAGCTAAAACAGCAAGTGAGGCTTTTATGATATTACGCTTTCTTCTTGCTCTTTCTATCATTGCTTTTGCATCCTCAATAGAACGTGGCCTCTGACTTAAATCTTCTGATGATGCAGCGTTTACAAACGGCTGGTATTCTGAGGGCAACTGCGAAAACTTAAAGAGTCTCTTTAATAATTGAGCTGCCGCATAAATGTCAAGTGATGTATTTGCGGGAGTGTCATCGATTTCAACGGTAAACAACTCTGGTGCCAGATACTCGTTTTCCTGCGTCCATACATCATCCTTCATAGGCAGGAATGGGCTGGCAGGAGGCATCAGCATAAGGTCGTGAGGATTTCCTTTTTTAACAAGAACACTCATTGATGATAACTCTACTGCGGCCAGTCCTCTTTTATGCAGATGGCTGAGCGCATCAAACAAGTCGTTAATGAATGTCTTTGTCCACCCTTCATCGGCAATAATCTGGGGTTTATCTGCCAGCAGTTGTCCCAATGGTATATATCGCTTGGAGCCGAGCAAGCAGTAGCCTCCTTTTTCATCCTCAATGTAGGATGTCGGGCGAAGAATATGTGCACTTGTCACGGATGAGCAACTCTCGGGAAGATGCCTGAACACATCCATGAATCTGGCATCGTTGACGCGATATGTGTTAGGTCGTAGTACAACAACATACTTGGCATCAATGTGTTCGAGCGAGAGGTATCCTATAGCATTACGTCCACATTGTTCGGGCATTAAACCTTTGTGTTGCTGCGTGTTCATCATTGTGACTAGCTGAAGATGACAGTCTTATTTTTATATGTAAGTATCTTGCGCTGGATGTGTTTTGTAACAGCGCGTGACAGCACTATTTTCTCTAAGTCCTTGCCTTTCAGCACAAGGCTCTCGGGTGTGTCCTTGTGTGTGATACGAGCCACATCCTGTTCAATAATAGGGCCAGCATCAAGTTCGGCTGTCACATAATGGCTTGTGGCACCTATGATTTTAACTCCACGTTCCCAAGCCTGATGATAGGGCTTTGCTCCAACGAATGCTGGTAGGAATGAGTGATGGATGTTTATGATGTGATGAGGATAGGCAGCTATCATTTCATCGCTGATAATCTGCATATAGCGTGCTAGTACAATAAATGATATATCCTCTTTTTGTAACAACTCCATCTCGGCTTTTTCGACTTCGGCTTTATTGGAATGGTCTTTGTTTATGCTCCAAACATAATATGGTATTCCGAACTGTTCGGCCACATAGCGCAGCTCCTCATGGTTGGACACGATGCACGGAATGTCACACGCAAATTCTCCAGCCTTCCATCGAGCCAGCAAATCGTAGAGGCAATGGCTCATCTTACTAACGAATATTGCCATTCGTGGACGCTTGTCGCTGTAATAAAGGCTGAACTTCATCTTATAACGTTGTGCATATAGCGTTGTGACATATTCGTAAATCTTGTCGCGTGGAATCAGAAAACCATCCAATTCCCATTCTATACGCATGAAGAACATTCCATCTTGACGATCCACATATTGGTCAAGATAGACGATATTTCCTTTATTGTCGGTGATAAACTTTGTGACTTCTGAAATAATACCCTGTTGGTCGGGACAATGCAGAAGCATTATTGCCGTTGGTTTACTCATTAGGCGGTTTGTTTTCTTTGTGTCTATGTTTATTGTTTGAATTCTTCAGTGCAAAGGTCAAAATAATATGTGACCTACGCAAACAATATAGAATGAAATAATTGTAAAATTATTATGAACATCTACTTATGTCCCAATATTTTCCTGTATCTTTGCACGAAATATTGAATTAGAGTCTTTTTTATTCATCCTACGGAATGCCTCAGATTTCTGTTCGCGGCCACGAAATGCCCGCCTCACCTATCCGCAAACTTGCACCTTTGGCTAATGATGCCAAAGCCCGCGGCATACATGTCTATCATCTGAACATTGGCCAGCCCGACTTGCCAACGCCGAAGGCTGCACTAGATGCCATACGGGGAATAGACAGAACCATTCTTGAGTACTCGCCATCTCAGGGCTACAAAAGCTATCGTGAGAAGCTTGTGGGTTACTATGCTAAGTACAATATTGATGTCACCCCTGATGACATTATCATAACAAGCGGTGGTTCAGAGGCAGTTCTCTTTGCCTTCCTCTCATGTCTGAACCCTGGCGATGAGATTATTGTTCCAGAACCGGCCTATGCCAATTACATGGCTTTTGCCATATCAGCTGGTGCTGTCATCCGCACAGTAACAACAACCATCGATGAAGGGTTCTCATTGCCAAAGGTTGAGAAGTTCGAGGAACTGATAAATGAGCGCACACGTGCCATCCTCATCTGTAACCCTAACAACCCAACTGGTTATCTTTACACACGTCGCGAGATGAACCAAATACGCGATCTGGTGAAGAAATATGATCTTTATCTGTTCTCCGATGAAGTCTATCGAGAGTTTATCTATACAGGCTCACCATACATCTCGGCATGTCACCTCGAAGGCATAGAACAGAACGTGGTGCTAATCGACTCTGTATCTAAACGTTATTCCGAATGCGGCATTCGCATCGGTGCACTCATAACCAAGAATGAGCAAGTGCGAAAAGCTGTGATGAAGTTCTGTCAGGCTCGTCTGTCACCACCACTCATTGGACAGATTGCAGCAGAGGCGTCACTCGATGCTGGAGAAGAATATGCGCGAGAGGTCTATGACGAATATGTAGAGCGACGCAAATGCTTGATTGATGGATTGAACCGCATTCCAGGTGTATATAGTCCCATACCCATGGGGGCTTTCTACACAGTAGCCAAGCTGCCTGTGGATAATGCTGAAGAGTTCTGTGCATGGTGCCTTCGCGATTTCAATTACGAGGGTGAAACTGTTATGATGGCTCCAGCTGCAGGATTTTATACGACACCTGGGTTGGGATATAATGAAGTACGTCTGGCTTACGTCCTGAAAAAGGAAGATCTCACACGTGCTCTCTTTGTGCTGCAAAAGGCTTTGGAGGCATACCCTGGTCGAACACTTTGATTTCTATTCCACGTGTCTTTTGAGTTCAGCATAGCACGTCGTATATATGGCCAGCAGTCAGATGCTAGCCACAGACTTGCACAGCCTGGGGTGCAGATTGCTGTGTGGGGTGTAGCGGTAGGATTGATGGTGATGATTCTCTCTCTCTGCATAATCCGTGGTTTCAAAGATGAGATACAACGGAAAATGACTGGTATGGGGGGGGATATAGAAGTCCTGAACTACGAGTCTCTGAGGAGTGTTGACTCCATGCCTGTTGAGGTTGACTCCACCCTGCTCCATCGTCTATCAGCTATACCTAACATTGGCCATGTGCAACGCTTCTGTTCAAAAGCAGGGATGCTTAAAACTGATAAGGCGTTCAAGGCTGTATTGATGCGTGGCGTTGCTGAGGAATATGACACAACTTTTATTACAGCTCACTTGGTTAGTGGTTATATACCCCAGTTCACAGCTGAAGGCAAGGAAACAAACCTGATAGTCGTATCTCAACAGATTGCATCAGACCTTCAGCTAAGTACTGGGTCACGCATCTATGCGTACTTTTTTGCAGAGAAACCCAAGATCAGGCGCTTCACGGTTGCTGGCATCTACCAGACCTACATAAAGGATTTTGACCAGAGCATAGTTTTTACAGACCTCTGCACCGCACGCAATCTGAATAGCTGGGAACATAACCAATGTTCTGGCATAGAACTTTATTTGAACGATTTCAGCCGCCTACAGGAAACAGATGCAGATGTTATTCAAGTTGTAAACCGAACTCATGACAGTTATGGGCAGACCTATGCAGCTGTCACCATACATGAGCTTTACCCAAGCATTTTCCAGTGGCTCTCCTTGCTGGACACAAATGTATGGGTTATACTCATACTGATGACAGCCTTGGGAGTGTTCACCATGACTTCAGGACTACTCATCATCATACTTGAGCGCACAGGCTTCATTGCAGTGCTGAAATCTCAGGGCGCAACCAATGGACAACTTCAGCGCATATTCCTGCATCTAGCTATGATGCTGGTTGGTAAAGGTATGCTATATGGAAATATCATTGGCTTCGGCCTTGCTTTCGTTCAGCACTATACAGGACTCTTCACACTTGATGCTGCCACATATTATGTCAATGCTGTGCCTGTCGAGTTCCCCTGGATGTTACTCATTCTGCTTAATATAGCTACTTTTGCAATCTCCACTCTTATGCTTACAATACCCACCTATTTGGTGAGTCGCATACATCCTGCAGAGGTGATGAGGTTTGAATGAGTGAAAAATGAAAAATGAAAAGTGTAATAATTGACAAAACCATAATACATAAGAATCATGTTAACCGTTGAAGAACTTAATGACCGCCTTATTGACCTTGCTTTTGCTGAGGATATAGGCGATGGTGACCACACAACACTATGTTGCATACCAGCTGAAGCCCAAGGCAAAAGCCATTTGCTCATAAAGGAGGAAGGCATATTGGCGGGTGTTGAGATTGCAAAGGAAGTATTTCATCGCTTCGACCCAGAAATGAAGGTGGAGGTGCTTATGGCTGATGGTACGCACGTCAAGCCTGGTGACATCGCTATGATAGTGTCGGGCAAAGTTCAGAGCCTGCTTCAGACAGAACGCCTCATGCTAAATATCATGCAACGTATGTCGGGTATTGCCACTATGACCAACCGCTATGTGGAGCGATTGAAAGGCACACATACAAGGGTGCTTGATACACGCAAGACCACACCTGGAATGCGTATGTTGGAGAAGGAAGCTGTTAAGATTGGTGGTGGCACAAACCATCGAATTGGCCTCTTTGACATGATTTTGCTTAAGGACAACCATGTGGATTTCGCTGGAGGCATAGAGAATGCTATCAATCGCTGCCACGAGTACCTCAAGGCTAAGGGCAAGAACCTGAAGATTGAGATTGAAGTTCGCAACTTCGATGAGTTAAATCGTGTGCTTGCTATGGGTGGAGTAGATAGGATTATGCTTGACAACTTCAGCGTTGAAAACACCCGTAAGGCTGTAGAACTGATTAACGGACGCTTCGAGACGGAATCCAGTGGCGGTATCACTTTTGATACCCTGCGTGACTATGCTGAGGCTGGAGTGGATTACATTTCCGTTGGTGCACTCACCCATAGTGTCAAAGGATTGGACATGAGCTTCAAGGCGTGCTAGAAATTAGCTATTATAATATAATAAGGTATTGGCTATGCAAGATGGCAACATCCTGCATGGTCATTACCTTATTGTTTCTTATTTTACCTCCAGTACGAGTCGTTGCTCAAGAGCCGATGATGGAGAAAAACCTGCGGGAGGTAACTGTCAAGCCTAAGAGACAGCGCTATCGCCGTAAAGGCAATCCTGCAGTTGAACTGATGCGGAAGGTCATTGCAGCCAAAGGCAACCATGATCTTCACAGTAATGATTTCATGCGCTATAATCGTTACCAGCGCATGACATTTGCTTTTAATAACATCACACAGGAGATGGCCGACTCGTTTAAGCTTCTGCAACGTCCGCTGTTGAAGCGTCACATTGAGTACTGCCCTCAAACGGAAAAGTATATTCTGCCTTTTGCCTACAACGAGGCTGCATCCATGCACCTTTATCGGCGCAACCCTAAACTTGAGAGAAACTATACGCTGGGTACAAATGAGGAGGGTATAGCCGATCTGATGCCAAACGGTGATGTGATGAACACTGTGCTACGCAGCGTGTTCACCGATGTCAATATCTATGACAACACCATCAACTTGCTGGAGCGCCAGTTTACAAGTCCGCTCTCTTCTCGGGCAGCTATATCATTCTTTCAATTCTTTATTCAAGACACGACAATTGTTGACAATCAGCGTGTTATTATTGTTAACTTTGTACCTCAGAACCCTCAGGACTTTGGGTTCTCAGGGCGACTCAATATCCTTGATGACAGCACCTATCGTGTACAACAGTGTGTGCTGAATTTGCCATTGCGCTCTTCCGTAAATTTCGTTAACAACCTTGTGTTGCAACAGAAATTCACAGACTTGCCTAATGGACAGAGGGTGCTGTACAACGATGATCTCTTTGCTGAGATTGGCATATTGAAACGCCACCGCACATTTATGTTGCACCGAGCTACAACATATACCAACTTCAGCACAGACAGCATTCCACCTGTGATGTTCATGCCTTCAGAGCATCTGCGTGAAGGCACCACACAAACCCGTGATACAACCTTCTGGAACACACACCGTACCGACACGCTTTCACTCAGCGAGAGCCGTCTGCATGAAACAATGGAGGAGATGCAGTCTAATCCGCGAAATCAGATTCCATTATACATTCTGCGAACCGTGGTAGGCAACTACGCTGAAACCAGCTTACGCAATAACAAGAGCAAATTCGACATTGGTCCTGTGATGACAATGGTGTCTCATAATTTCATTGATGGCTTCCGCTATAGATTTGGAGGGCAGACCACAGCCAACTTCCATCCACAACTCTTTCTCAAGGGTTATGTTGCATACGGCAGTCAGAGTCATCGATGGTATGGTATGGGTGAGGTGGAATGGAGTTTCCTCCGCAAGCAATACTCTTCCGTAGAGTATCCGCGACACAGCGTCATGTTCCAGTGGCGAGATGAAGTGACAAGTCCTTCGGATATGATGTGGCAGAGCGGACGTGACAAGGATAATGTATGGGTCTCCATGCGTTGGCAGACAGTGGATCATATGATGTTCATGCGCTCATGGCTTGCACGCTATGAGGTGGAAACCAATCAGCATTTGGGTATCAAGATTGATTTACGCAACTCACGTATCACTCCTACAGGTTCGCTTGTTTATAAGCGTTTGAATGGCGAGGCTATAGAGCATATCACCACCACAGATATTGTAACATCTCTGCGTTGGGCTCCTGGTGAGGAGGTTGTCAACTCCCGTCAGCGACGCCATGTAATTCATCACAATAATCCTGTCTTCACCCTGGCACATACAATAGGTTTACAGGGGCTGTTTGGAGCCGACTATCACTACAACCTCACAGAAATTGGTGTGTTTCGCCGTTTCTGGCTGAATTCCTATGGTCGAATAGACTGTCAACTGAGAGGCGGTTTGCAATGGAACCGTGTTCCCTTCCAAATGCTTATCATGCCTGTGGCGAACCAGAGCTACATCATCACTCGCAATATGTTCTCTCTTGTGGGAAACATGGAGTTCATCAACGACCGCTATGCATCATTTGATATGGAATGGGATTTGTCCGGTAAGCTGCTCAATCGCGTTCCCCTTATCAAGTATCTAAAGCTCCGTGAGATTATCGGGTTCAAGTCGCTCTATGGACATCTGAGTTCACGAAACGATCCTTCTCAGAACCTTGGTGATGAATACCTCTTTGAGATGCCCTCACGCGATGGCGAGTCAATAGTTCACTCCATGGGCAATACTCCATATATGGAGTTCTATGTAGGTCTGCACAACATTTTCAAAATCATGCGTATTGACTACGTGCGACGACTCAACTACCTCGACTATCCTGGCGTAAATAAACATGGTTTTAGGTTCTGCCTCGAATTTGATTTCTAAGGAGTGTGATTCAGAACGTGATAACGAAATAACTTAATAAAGAAACAAACGAATGTCGAAAATGTCTTCTCACACCCTGAAGGACTGGATCATTGCTACACGACCTTGGTCCTTTCCAGCGTCTGCCATGCCTGTGATGGTTACAGTATTCTATATGTGGATGTCTGATTATGAAGTTAATTGGTTGCTAGGCTTATGGGCTCTTATCAACATAGTCATTGTTCATGGTGCAGGCAATGTTTGGAGCGACATTGCTGACTATCGTAGCGGAGTGGATGCTACCGACACGTTTGGCGTGCGCACGTTGGTTGATGGACAATTTACTGTTACCGAGTTCCAACGTCTGTCTGCAATACTAAATATTATTGCAGTCTCCGCTGGTATTGCACTCGTCCTTCTAACAGGTCTTCCTCTCCTTTGGATTGGTCTGACTGGTATCGCCCTGTCGCTCGCCTATCCCTGGTTGAAGTATCATGCTCTTGGCGATGTTGTCATTATCCTATGTTACGCCGTACTCCCCATGCTTGGTACCTCATTCATCGTTACAGGTACTCCACAAGTCCATTCACTTTTGCTTGCAGTGCCAGTAGGACTCATAACTGTTGCCATCCTTCATGCCAACAACGTGCGCGACATCGAGACAGATAGTCGTGTCGGCATTAGCACTTTCCCGCAGCTCACAGGACGTAGGCTTGGAGTGTGGCTCTACTGCTTTGAGGCCCTGTTCCCATTCCTTTGGCTTACAGGTCTTGTTATCTTCGGTCTCGTAAGCTGGCCTATGCTGTTGGCGCTTCTGGCTCTACCCATAGCCATTAAGAATGTTAAAACCATCAGTGCCTATCGCCAAGGCATATCAATCTATGCACGACTAGACGAGCAGACAGCACAGCTACAGCTCATGTTCAGCCTACTGCTCATTGTTGGTATGGTAATATCTACCCTATGGCTTCCGTAACGACGCGCCTGTCCATAGCTGTGGCAACAGCCATTGTGTTGTGGTTCTTGATGTTCTCTCCGTGGACGGCTCATTTCTTCAATTTCTGGTGGGCAATGACGGCGTCAGCTGTCATACTCACTTCAATAGCCTTCATATTCGGAGGCAACCCTCTTCAGGTAGGTTCATACGTCCAGAAACCAAATGTCAGGACCATAGCTTCTGAGTTGTCCCTTGGCGTTGTCGTTGCCGTTGTGCTGTGGGGCATTTTTTGGACTGGTGACAAGCTCTCTCAAGCACTGTTTGACTTTGCCCGTCCGCAGGTTGACCTGATATATACGATGAAGGATGGCGAATCCGCATGTCTCATCGCTACACTCTTGCTCTGCATCATCGGACCAGCTGAGGAACTCTTTTGGCGAGGATATATCCAGCGCACATTAGCCATCAGACACTCACCACTCTATGCGTTCATCCTTACAACGCTTATCTATACCATTGTCCACCTGCCAAGCGGCAACTTCATGCTTATCATGGCAGCCATGACATGTGGATTCCTTTGGGGAGGGCTTTACTACCTCATGCCTCGACATTTGCCAGCCATTGTCATCAGCCATGCACTTTGGGACGCAGCTGCCTTCGTATGGTTCCCATTCTAAATCATGAGTCCACTTGAAAATGTGGTATTTGTTTGATTAGACATTGACCTCTGTCTGGCTTTGTATTCCAGCATTGGTCGTTAACTCTCGGAGCTGATGTGAGTCGGAAATCGGTCTTGGATGACCAGATGGACGCTCACAGGC
>JAFZQR010000093.1 GCA_017620295.1 Bacteroidaceae bacterium | reverse complement strand
CGTCAGGCCAGATGTTTGCCGCCAGCTTCTTTCAGATTCCGACTCGCGACGGACACCCTTGCTCTTGGCTATGTGATTCCCGCTATTAGGGCTCACTCGGGACTTGCACCCGTTAGACAATGCTCATGCCGAGCATACATACAGCAGCTGCAATCCGATTGGATTGCAGCTGCCAATGTATATTAGGGATTGTTTGGTTTATTCATCCCAAAGGAAGCCATCAGACTTGACGCTGAACTCTTCGTCCCACTCTTCGTCGCTGACTTCAACACTCATAGAGTCATCTGTAGTCAGCAGCCTACTCGAAGCGAGCATCATCATTGGCTCTGCCTGCTCGAAGCAGAGCGTGGGTTTGATATATTCTTTCTTCATTGCATTAATCTTTTGATTGATGTGAACGAATGCTCATTACTTGACCATTATCTTCTTGCCGTCCACTATATATACACCCTTCTGGGCTGCACGGTTCACGCGGCGACCATCGAGGTCGTAGATCTGCTGTCCGTTCTCAGCGTCTGAGAAGATGGAGCGCAGGCTTGTGAGAATCTCTTCACCATCGAAGGAGATACCCTTGACACCAGCTGCAACAGCTGCACCCAGGTCGAAGTAAGCGCGGAAGCCCTTGATGCTTGCATTGGCACCAGCAGGACGGATGTATCCGTCTGGAGTAACACCATAGATGGCATCGCCATCATCAGCCTTGGTCCACTCGCCTGCTGCTACAGCAGCATAAGTACCACGGAAGTAGAGAACGGAGCGATCAGCACCATAACTGGTGAAGTTGTTGTAGAACGCTGTGGTGTTGGTGGATGTGATAGTCACATCGCTGATGAGCTTAGGCTCAGTGATAGCAGCTGGAACATAAACAACGTAAGGATAGCTTGCGCTAAGCTCTGTCACGCGACTGAAGTTGAGCACACCGTCCTTGTGGCCTGTCATTTGGTATGCCTTTGCATCGGCACCGAAGAATGCTTCAATATCGTCGATGTCGAATGGCAGACATACTGTGTTCCAACCCTCGGCGAAGGTGCGCTTCAGCAGAACGGTCTCGTCACTTGCAGTTTCGAGTGTTGCAGTTGTTGCGTTCTCATCGAGAGTATAGACCTCAGCAACTGTGAAGTCAACCTCTTCTGTAGCAAGTTCGATGCCTGTGCCTGTAACCTTGATGAATGCCTTAACGGCTTCCTCGATAACAGTCTGAGGCTCCCATGTCAGAGTGATGACTGTAGTACCATTAGCGGTTATGGTCTCGGTCTGAGCAACCTTTGCCTCACCACCAACAAACAGCTGTGCTGTCAGTTCCTCAGCCTTGCCCGCACTCTCCTTCAGAGTAACGGTAGCGGTGTAAGTGTTGTACTGCTTGGCTGTTGCTGGAACAGAAGATGCTGTTATCTCAGTGTCATGATCCAGAGGATTAAGCTGGAAGCCCACAAAGTTGTCGAGATATGCATTGCGACCAGTGAAGCGCAGATAGTAGTTACCTGCTTCAGGTGCGGTGAAGGTCTGCTCACCTGTAACAGAGATTGTAGTTTCTTCGCTCCAATTCTTCTTGTCTGTAGAGTAAGCATAGCTGATGCCATTACCCAGTGCGAGGACATCGAAGGTCAGTTCCTCACCTGCTGTTGCTGCCAAACGAGGAGTCATTATGGACTTGGCATCCCATCCGCTAAGACGAATAACGTTGTTGCCATCTGTGTTATAAACAGACCAGCCGTTACTGTTATCCCAATCAACAGGTATTGCACCATTTTCAAAGTCAACAGTCCAAGTGTCAGCAGCAACTGAGCGACCACTCAGGTTGAGAGTGAATGTGCCATTAGCTGACTCATCCACCTTGTAGGTGAACACGAGTGTACCAGTCTTCTTGCCCTGCTCTTCCTTGAGTGTAACATCGATGTCGAGTGTACCCTCAGCGGCGATAGTCTTGTTGGCATCAGTTACAGCTGTAGCCTCGAAGCCCTCAGAAGCCACAATGCTTATCAGCTCAAGAGCTGCTGTGCCAGAGTTAGTGATGGTGTAAGTCTTGGTTGTAGCAGCCTTGACCAGTCCGAAGTTAACAGCATCGCCGTTTGCTACGGCAGCACCATCCTTCACAGCCAGCTCAAACTTTGGAGCAGAAGCTGTCACTGCGATGTCGCGTGTGGTAGCGAAAACTGTGTTGCCAAGGTTCTCGCGTACAGCGAAGGTCTGTGTGCCACCCTCACCTGCTGAGATTGTCTTGGTCAGAGTAACAGTGGTCTCACCATCGATGTCAAGAGCGTCAGTAGCAGTAGCGGTTACGACCTCAGTCTCACCCTGCATCAGAGTCAGGCTAACCTGCTCGGCTGTCAGAGCCACTGTACCAGTGTTCTTAACTGTTGCGGAGAAGTTGACTGTAATCTCGTTGTCGCCGTTTGCAGCGAGTTCGGTATCTTCTGTTGTGAAGCTCTGAACGGCGAGAGTACGTGTATGAGCTACTTCTACGCTCACCTTCTCTGTTTCAACAGCGACGTCGCCGTTATATACCTTTATATATACGTCGTAGGTATCCTCGTCTGTAGGAACGTTGCCTGTCAGCTCGAAGTTGCCTGTAGCATTGAGGGCAATCTCCTGCTCGGTCAGCTCGGCAACCTTTGTGTCACCGAAGTAGAGTTCAGCGGCAACGGTCTCGGCAGCACGCAGAGAAGCGACCTTCACACTAGCTGTATAGCTTGTGCCAGGAACTATAGTCTGAGTAGGCAGAGTTGCGCTGGTCACATAGAGGTCGTGTGCGGGAGCGTCAATAGTCTTCAGACCTGCGAGGTTGTCAACAGCGGCATACTTACCAACGAACTTCACGTAGTACTGACCAGGTGCAAGTGCATCGAGGTAGAAGGTCTGGAAATTGGTAGTCAGCTCGAAAGACTTGCCCTCGCTCCAGTTCTTGCGGTCTGTAGAAGTATAGACTGTCAGCTCTGGTGTACTGTAAGAGGTTGTGCTCTTAGCCTCGAAGCTCAGAGTAGTCTTCGTAGCATCAGCCTCAAACTGCTCGGTGATCATTTCATAAGATGTGTATGACACCTGTGCATAACCACTTGTGAATGTCCAACCTGCATTGTACCAGCCAGCGGGCTTGCTGTTGTCAGAGAAGTCAACATAGAGGGCTGTCGGGTCAATGAGAGAAGCCGTATAGCTCTGTGTCAGGTCGCCCACCCAACCATCGGTGGTGATGGTCATCATGCCTTTCTGATTGCCGTAAGGTGTGGTGAATGGCAGAGTAACGGTGATGGTTGCAGTCTTGCCAGCAGCCAGTGTTACCTGGTTGCCATTGATAGTTACACCTTCTGCCTCTGTTGTGGAGAGGACTGCGGAAACAGCACTTGTTGTAGTAACGGTAGAAACCATATCGGCATTACCAGTGTTGGTGATGACGTAGGTTGCGGTCTGGTCACCCATTGTCTGACTTACTGTACCGAAGTCCTTCTCAGCACCATTAGTGATGGCTGTACCACTCTCGGTAACAGAAATCATAGGAGCAGCGGTTACAGTGCCACCATAGAAATTATCAAGACGAGCGTAGTATGTTCCAACGAACTGCACTACAGCTGTCACCTCGGTCTCGTTACCGAGAGAGAGAGTCTTGGTAGTGAAGCTGCCATAAGGCAGGTTGCTTGAGAGGTCTTGTGTTGTCCATGTAACGCCGCCATCTGTGGTGTAACGAACAGCAAGCTGTGCACTGTTGCTGTTGTACTGCTTTGAGATGTCGAATGACAGTTCCTCGCCAGCTGCAACAGTCAGAGCTGGTGTCTGCAGTGTGCAAGTTCCGCTGTAAGATGTCTGTGCATAGCCGCTGATAGCAGACCAGCTGGCAGCTGTCCAGTTAGCAGGAATGCCGTCGGCGAAGTCAACAAACAGTTTGGAAGCGTCGCGAGTTGTACCGCTCAGAGCGATTACGAAGTCTGCAATACCCTCGCTTGTGGAGCTGAGAGTCAGAGTAGCTGCATGAGAACCGAGGTTGTCTTTCAGCTGGGTAACGGTAACAGTGGCTGTCTCACCAGCAGCAACACCACCGTCTGTAAGACCTGTGATAGCTACTGTATAGTTGTCAGCCTGTTCGCCGCTGAGAGTAGCTGTAAGACCAGCCAGAACAGCCTTACCCTCGTTCTTCACGGTGAATGTCTTCACAGCGTCAGCATCGTTGGCTACAGAGCCGAAGCTATATGTGGCAGCTGCAGCGGCTTCGCCGTCATAAACCACCATCACAGGCTCGTTAGGCTCTGTCAGACCATAGATGTGCTTGATCTGAGCATAGCTACCTGTGAACTGAAGCAGGTAGTCACCAGCCTCTGGAATAGTAGCGTGGAGAGTTGTCCAACTTGTGCCAAGGTTAGCAGCTGCAATCAATGTACTCCACTCCTCAGCATCAACCTTCTTATAGTTAACACCGAAAGTGTAGCTGCCTGTATATTCGTTCTTAGCAACAATAACGATTTCCTCACCAGCCTCAGCGGTCAGCTGTGATGTTTCCATCGTAGTAGAGGAGTAACCTGCACGGTAGTAGCCGCCAGCGTTCTTCTCCCAGCTATTAGCTGTCCAAGTTGTAGGAATGTTAGCAGTTGCAAAGTCGAGGTTCAGCTTGTTCTCATCAACCATTACACCAGTCAAAGAAGCGGTGAATGTGCCGAGGTCGGTAGCAGTTACTACTACATTACCTGCATGGTAGCCCTTATTGGCAACAGGCATAGTGATGGTCAGGGTTGCCTTCTCACCAGCAGCAACAGAGGTCTTGTCAAGGCTCTGTGTGAAACCTGCAGGCTCGTCGCCAAGAGCAAGAGTCATTGTGCCTGTACCGTCATTCTTAATATAATAGGTAGCTGTCTGAGCCTCTGTTACGAAACCGAAGTCGTTGCTTACAGAAGCTGTAGTAGCAACCGTACACTCAGCATCGGTATAAACACCCATGCGTGGGTCATTATCGTCATAGGTCAAGCCTGCAATTTCGTCAATCACTGCATAGTAGCCAACAAAGCGGATCTTTGTGACTGTAGAAGGAATGTTGCTTATCACATAGTTGGTATAAACAGTATTGCTATTGGATGGGAACTCTATGGTCTCAAGTGTCTCAGAGAAGGTTGTACCATTATCTGTAGAACCCAAAATGGTAAGTGTATTGCCTGAATATGCATCTGCAGCCATAGCCTTCACGATGATGAAATCGTTTTCAGTCATCTTCAGTTTTGAAGTGGTAAGATAAGCTGTTTTAGACTTACCAGTAGCAGCACCATTTGCAAATGTCCAAGATGCATTTGTCCATCCATTAGGAAGCGCGTTGTTATTGAAGTCAACCACTTCAGCACCTGGCAAAACGGTTGCACTTGTGCCAAGGGTGAAGTCCGCCATGCCACCAGCTGGCCATATAACGACCTTGTCGTTGCGCATAGCCTTGGCATCAGCAGCAAGAGTCAGCTTCACTGTCTGGCTCTGACCGGCTGTGAGGGCAAGAGGTGCCTGCTCTGTAGGAGCAGCGATGTCTATGCTGAAGCCTTCGGGCAGCTCAATGCTTGTGATGTTCAATGTGCCTGTACCATCATTCTTGATGATGAACTCCTTAGTGGTAGCCTCTGTGATGATTCCGAAGTCCATGATAGCACCAGCCTCTTGAAGCTCCTCACCAACATAGATAGCCAACTTTGGAGCATCTGCAGCGAGAGTAGTACCTGAGAGGTTGATAACGAACTCACCCTCTGTGGTGGTGACAGTAACAGTTCCGCTCTTCTCACCAGCATCCTCTGGATTGTATGGCTGTGTGATTACGAGGTCAAATGGAGCTGCTACGCTCTCAGTCCAGTTGGTTGTATAACCACCTGTAGCCTCAACACCGGTGATGCTGATGGTGCCAGCACCTGTGTTTGCAAAGCTGTAAGTCACTGTCTTCTCCTCACCGCTCTCACCGAAGTCATAGTTAGCAGGAGTGGTAACAGCAGCTTCACCCTGAATTACAGAGAGAACAGGAGCGTATGTCAAACCTGCAATCTCATCAACATAGCAGTAGTAGCCATCAAGTTGAATGTACTTCACTGTTGTGGGAATATCGCTCACAACGCAAATTGTATAATCTGTCTGGTTCAGCACGCTGCTATCAAGTTTCTTAATCTGGGTAAAGGATACACCATCTTCAGAGCCCTTCACTGTCACGTAGCCATAGCTAGAAGCCATTTTAGCCTTAACCACGAGGAAGTCACCAGCTGCGAAGCTAACTTTTGGAGAGGTCAAAGTGTTAGTGCTGTAATAGAAATAAGCTGCACCATCTGTGAAGCTGGTATTACCAGCCTTTGACCAGCCAGCAGGCAGAGCATTGTCGTTAAAGTCAACTATCGATACGTTTTCTGGTAATACACAACCTGAAACATTGAAAGTAATTGCATTTTCTCCTGTGAATCCATCAGCTGCAACAGTTATTGCGCCATTTTGTACTCCCTTATAAGAGGTATTCATCGTAACTGTAAAAGTAACAGAACCACCCGCAGCAATAGAAGTCGCATTATCTGCTACACTAATGGAAAATGCAGGATTACTTGATGTCACGCTTAAACCTGTAAGATCAGCAGTACCATCGTTAGTAATCGTATATGCTTCTGTTGTTGTCTCTTCACCTATCAGACTAAAGTTGTAATCAGAAGCAGAGAAGCCCAAAGATGCAAATGCTGCATCATCCGCTTCAAGACCATAAAAGTCATCAATGCTACAACGGTATGCTACAATTTTAATAAACTTGGCCGTTTCCGGAATTGTCACTGATGAGGTACCCCATTCATTATATGACGCTGCTATTGCGTCACCTATTTGGGTCCAAACAGCATTGGCCGAATTGCTAGTAGAATGATAAACCTTAATATAAGCATATGAAGCACCTCCATAAACAGTGGTTTTATGATTAAAGAAAATATTCTCACCACCAGATGCCACTTTAATTTGCTGAGAAATAGCAGTTGCTTCTGTAGTACCTGCTGTTGCAATTCCATCCGCTATAGTCCAATTAGCGACAGCCCATTCTCCAGGCCAAGAATTTTCTGCGTCAGAGAAATCGAAGGTGAATTTTTGGGGATCTCTCACAGTTCCGCTAACGTTGATAACGAAGTCATCAATACCTTCATCAGTAGAAGAAATGGTGATTACATCGCTAGCAGTAGCATCTGGCATAGTAACAGTAAGATTCACGCTCTCACCTGCAGGAATAGAGTTTGCTGAGAGTTCTACACCGAAGTCACCAGTATGAGCCACAGAAACTGTAGCAGCCTCTGAACCAGGATTGCTCAGCGTGAAAGTCTTAGTTGTGCCAGCTGTAGCAAGGCCAAAGCTATAAGCATAAGGTGAAGTTAGCTTTGTGTTACCATCCTTAACAGCAAGAGCTGGGCCTGAATTAGAAGCTACCTCATAAGTAAAGGTTGTTTTTGGAAGATATGTACGAGTGGCACCCTTTGAATAAGCTGGAGCAGGCGTGATATATGCACACCAAAAGGTAAATTTCTTATACCCACTAGCTACAGGGTGATTAAATTCGACTAAAAGATTTCCACCATCATAGTAGTAATCTTCATCAAAGGTTACTGTGATGGTTTTGTCTGTGGTATTAGGTGTGATAGCACCTGAGTACACTTGAGTAAGTGACGTAGAATTGTCAAGTGCAGAGAGTGTGGTTGCAGATGTGTTTCCTAAAGAAACAATCCAATTACCAACATTCGTACCACTAGTTTCATTTTTCTTATAGTAGAATGTCATGGACTTGATATTTGTTCCAACCAAGCCCGATAAAACAGATGATGGGAAAATCATCTGATCTTGTTGTGTGGCGTCAGCATCATATCCATCGAAAGGGACATAATCGCTGGAATAATCCGCATCATTGTAGATGGTCAGACTCTCCTGCGCCCATGCCTTAGTCACCCCCACTAAAGAGAGCAACACAGCAAACAATAGAGTAAGTTTTTTCATGTTAATTGTAATGGAATAATTATTTATGTTTTGATTGTTTCTCCAAAAAGGATGACACACTCATATATCACCCGCTAAAAACTCTTAAAGGGTTTTACGCCCATAGCCCTTAAATTATGTGGGTTATGGACGTAAAGCCCTCGATATATAAGCTGGTGGTAGAGGTTACTTGACTAGCACTTTCTGCATGCGTCCGTTCACACGAGTCACATAGATGCCACCGTTGCGTGGTGTGCGTCCCATGTTCTGACCAGACAGGCTGTAGAAATTGTCATCGGCAGCGGCTGAAGGTTGAGCCGTGAGGTCGGCAACTCCATCGGTAACGTTGATGCCTGCGCCCTCGCTGCAGTCATCACCTTCGAACCACAAAGCTGAGAATGTCCAGCGGTTAGGAACCTTTGAGAGCATGGTAGCCTCGCCAGTGGTGATATCTATCTCATAGAGAGCTGTATCGAACTTGCCGTTGGTGCGCCATTCCTTGTCGGAGAGAGATGACCATGAACCCCAATCGTTGATACCCTTACCGCTGTTCACATAGCCAACCCAGTACATCTTGCCAGGATTGCTCTTAGCAAAGCATGCAGCCTGACGGCGATACTGTGAGCTGTAGCCACAGCCATCATAGATATCCTCTTGTGCGATATATGGCTCGCCTGTCTCCTCATCGGTGCGGAACACAGCCTTGGTCTTCATCAGACCTGTACTCAGGTCAAACTCACAGAGCTGAGCACCAGCCAGCTTGTTGTCGGCATCGCGGAGCTTGCCATTGTTGTCAATGTAGCCGCTGCTGCCGCCGCTGGTTAGAGCGAAAGCACGACCCTCGCTGTTGATGGCGAATGTAATGAAGTTCTGATAATAGAGGCCCGGAGTAATCCTTCTGACAGTCATATTGCCTAGGTTAACCTCGCAGATAGCATAGCCGGCATCACCGTCGGTGAGGTCTGCATCAGGATCATCAAAGTAGTCCTCATCATCGGTTATCTCAGATGGAAGACTTATGCCAGTGAGATAGAAGAGGCCATACACCTTGCCATCAACTGGATTGTAGGACATACCAGCCGACTCCAGCCGACGTGACTTCGGGAGTATCTCGGATGTCAGCAGCTCACCAGTCTTGGCATTCCATTTACGAACGGCAAAGAGCTCTTCATCTACTGTTGACTGCTCGTCGCGTGACATCACAGTCACCAGCTGGCCGTCAACATAAACAGCACCTGAGTTGCCATACATCAGGTTGAAGTTTGCAGCCCAAAGCTGCTTTTCGTCGCTACTCATGACATCGGAAGCCTTCACTTCTGGGTCACGTGCTGGAGTAGAAAGCGTAGTGCCGCTCCAAGTCATGGAATAGATACCGTTGTCCACCAGAAAGATTGCCTTACTCAAAGTTGAGTTCCATCCCAAATAGCTGCTTACCATCTGGTCACCGTCGTCGTAGCGGTTGTTGTGTCCAATACCCTTGATTGTGAGTGTTTGTGCTCCGGCTGCAACAGAACCTGCAGCAAAAGCCACAAACAGAGATTTGCGTAAAAATGTTCTCATAAATATGATTAATAATTTATCTATACCCTATATTTTGATATGCAATAGAACAATATTGCCACATCTGCAATTTGTCCTACACGCCAAAATTGCGGCAAAAGTAGCACATCGTGAAATAACCTGCAAGTTTTAACTCCTGTTTTTTGAGCTACTATATATAATATAAGAGGTATAGGTTCTTATGCATATTATACAAAACAGCGTTATAAACACCGTGGTGCAGCAACCGAAACAGCACGCTCCAACACACTGTGGAGCGCGGTGAAAGGTATTGTGGAGCGCGGTGAAAGCTGATAGAGTCATGTATTTTGCAGTTTCCAATAACTTTTCGTCAAAAACACTTGACCATTATCAAATATTATCTCTAAATTTGTGGCGTGACAAGTGTAGAAAATGTAGCATTTCATTAATAAATTCACAAATGGGACTATTTAGCAGACCAACTGTGGCACAGCCACAACAAGACCACGCCTTCACCAATGTCATTCAAAATGAAGGCGGGAACACAGGCCGTGGCCTCATAGCATGGCGCGATCCTCGCACCGATTTCAACACCCACTCCAAGCTGATTGTACGTCGCGGAGAGGAGGCTGTGTTCGAGAACGGAGGCTCAGAATACATAAGCTTCACCAATGGTGAATACGACCTTGCAACAGACAACCACTACTTCTTCCGCAACCTGCGCGAGAAGTTATCTGGTGGCGCATCACGCTTCCCATGTCGCGTGTACTTCGTGTCGGTTGAGGAATTCCAGATTGGTTGGGGAACGACATCACCAATTGGATACACCTGTCCGATACTCGGTCCTGGCATACACCTCTATGGAGGCGGGGAATATACACTTCGTGTTCACGACAGCGAGACATTCACCACAAAGCTGCTCCGCGACAGTGAGAGCTACACGATAGAAGACCTCAAAGACAAGCTCTTCGAGCGTACTAAGAAGAATATTCTGGACATCATCTCCGAGACGTTGGAGAAGAACCAGATTAACTGCATGGAGGTGTCGAAGAAGGCACGTGAGATTGCAGACGCCGCTATGCCTCGCATCTCCGACCTATTGTCACCTTACGGCATATCACTCATAGACTTCACTGCTGAGCTAGAGGTTGACGAAGAGCAGCGCCAGATGTACGAGCAGGAGTTCCGCAAGCGCAGCATCCGCGGTCAGGGAGCAGCTGCCGAAGTCAACGCTCTTGGCGGCAACTACGCTATGGTCAAAGGTCTGGAAGCCCTCCAGGCAAGTGCCGAGAACCCCAATGGCGGCGGTATGGCCAACATGGGCATGGGTATGGGCATGGGTATGGCCGCAGCCCAGATGTTCAGCCAGATGGGTGGTATGTTCGGTGGGCAACAGGCTCCACAGCAGGCTCCACAGCAACAAGCTCCTCAACAGCAGGCTCCTCAACAGCCCGCAGCAGCTGACCCAATGGAAACACTTGCAAAGTTGAAGAAGATGCTTGACGCAGGACTGATTCCACAAGCTGCCTACGATGCCAAAGTACAGGAAGTGCTGGCTAAGATGTAGAGGCTTGATGAATGACGAATGACGAATGATGAATGACGAATGATGAATGATGAATGTTAAATGAAATTTGACTATCAAAAACTATGAAGAATCCATTCTCTATACTACTCTCGCTGTTGTTCCTCGTAGCGTTCAACGGTTTGTTCTTCTGGCTGGTTGACACAGCCAACGCTCCAGCTTCGGTATGGATTTCATACGCCTGCATCCATCTGGCATATCTCACTATCCTAGCCCTACCCTACATCGGTCCTAGTGGAGGTACCGATGGATGGTTTCTCAACGCCACACTCTACACCATCGTAGTACCTTATTTTATATTCCAACTGGTTGTTGGCGTGGCATTCATCATCTGGAAGCCCGAAAGCTACACCATCCCCTTGCTGGTGCAAGTGCTGATGTGGGTAGGTTTCCTAGCTTACTTCCTTGCACACGCAGCTTCCAACAAGGCAATCACCGACTCTCAGCGTGAGCGTCAGCAGGCATTGCAGCCCGCCCGCGACATGGTACGCGACATGAAGATGCTACTTGCAATGGTTCACGACCCAGAGATGAAGCGTACTCTAAACAAGCACTACGATGCACTCTACTACAGCGGCACACGCCAGACAGCGACCTCTGCCAACATTGATGAAGACCTGAGCGACGCTATCGCAAGCCTTCGCGCACACGTACGTTCCGGTGATGAGAGCAGCGAACAGACGAAGAAGCTTGTCACCATCATCGGCAACCTTATTGCAGAGCGCAAGGAAGCCGTGAAGTTTGGCAACTAGCAACAGGAGCCAGAACGATAACGAAAACGAAAAGATAACCAATCAAATAAATTCACTAATACCTTATTTTATTATGGCAAAAGAAATGGAATTGCAGATTGTACGATGCCCGAACTGTAAGAAACCTATGACATCGTTCAACCCATTCAAGGTGGTTGTGACCTGCTCACGCTGCGGCACTACCTTCAAGAATCCTGAGATCACAGCTAAGCCAGCAGTACTGCCCGAGCGCATCCTGCCTTTCACATCACAGATGGGAGACTTCGAGAAGTCAATGGTTGACTCACTCGTTAATCAGGACTACTGCGACAAGAACATCTTCGCAGCTATCAACACTGACAATGTGTTCCGCGCATTCCTGCCTATGTACCTCTTCGAGGGTCAGTTTACAGCTGCGTGGGGCTGCGAGAGCTCATACGAGGACCAGAAGGTTGACATCAGCAACAACTGGGGCGGTGGTAAGGACATCTCCACCAAGACTGTGAAGAAATGGCGTCCACAGAATGGTAACTCAGCTGGTCGCTTCGCATTCCTGTGCCTTGCCAACGAGACCGCAGACGACCTGCCAGAAGAGCTGCGCGAGTTCACACGCCAGTATCCTTACGACGTGATGCTCTCCAAGCAGTTCGACCCTGCCTACCTCGGCAATGGTGACGAAACCATCATCACAGTTGAGCGCAATGCCGATGAGACCCTCATCTGGCAGAAACACGGAAAGGAACTCGTAGAGGAGAAAGCACGTCAGGCTGCTCTCGACCTGCTTGAAGGTCAGGAAATCCGCAACTTCAAGGCGCAGACAAGCTATAGCCTCGAGACCAAGGGTGAATACCTCCTCGTTCCATTCTGGTTCGTTTACTACACAGTCAACAACCAGCGCTACTACTACCTCATGGATGGTACTGGCACACACCACGGCTACAGCTATCCTGTTGACGAAGAGGATGTTGCCTTCACCAAGAGCCGCGAGCGCATCATCAGCCTCACAAGCTGGGCTTGGATATTGGCTCCAATAATCGCTTACTTGGCTAGCAGCTGGATGACACTATTCGTTCTGCTTGCAATTTGGTGGGTTGCCAAGTTCATTGTGAAGAAGGTGATGAACAAGCAGATAGATGCCAACCTCGAAGCTTCACGCCAGAAGCGTCAGGAGGGTGCTGCTCGACTATAGTAGTCATCAGTCATTCAGCAAAAGCTTATTTACAGCTTTTAGTTATGGGAAGTCGTCCATTTGTGGGCGGCTTCCTTGTTTTTTTTGCTTTTACTTGTCCACAACCTAAAAACTCGTTACTTTTGCACCGCAAATGATATAGCATAACAATAATGAAACGTAAACTCCTATCATTAATGTATATCGCTGCCACCGCAGCCCTACTCACATCATGCGTCAGCTCCAAGAAAATCATCTACTTCCAAGGATCAGAAGAGATGTACAGAGAGCCTCAAACCATCACTCAGACCTACGAGATGCGCCTGAAGCCAGCCGACCAAATCTATATCAAGGCAACTTGCGAACAGCCTGACCTGCTACAGCAGTTAACACAAGATGTTGTGGTTGGTGGTATAGGAGGAGGAGGTAGAACAGGTTCATCAGCATATAGCTCCAACATCAGCTCAAGCATGGGTTCGGTCTATGGCTACGTACTTGACAACCAAGGCGATGTTCATCTTCCAGTATTGGGTAAGGTACATCTTGCCGACCAGACCTGCGAGGAAGCTGCCATAACATTGGCAGAGATGATTACTCAGAAGTTGGAGATTAAAGACCCAGATGTTACAGTAAAACTGCTCAATGCACGTGTCAGCGTACTAGGAGCTGCAAAATCACCCAGAGTCGTATCACTCTCATCAGAGCGCAACACCATTCTTGATGTATTGGCTCAGTGTGGTGATGTTGACCCTTCGGCCCTTCGCAAGAAGGTTCTTCTCTTCCGCGAGGCTGATGGCAAGCGCACACGCTATGAACTGGACCTCACGCAGGCCGATATCTTCAACAGCCCTGCATTCTATGTTGAACAGAACGACCTCATCTACATCCAGCACAACAAGAGCGAGAATGTGAAGAGTTCGGCCTTCAGCACCTTCCTCAGCACTGGTGCCAGCATCTTAGGTGTTGTCTCCAGCATAGTTGCACTGACCATCGCCCTGTCTAAGTAAGGTAGTTCTCTTACTATTAGAGTATTCTTATTACAACGAATTAGGCGAATTACACGAATTCTCCGCAGCCATAACTGAGCAAAACGAGATTCGTGTAATTCGCCTAATTCGTTGTATTATTATGACAGTTCGGTGAGGATTTCCGAAAGGGTGGGATGAATATGTACTGTGTCACGTAGTTGCTGAAGCGTACCTTGACGGTTCATCATCGTAGCCACCTCCTGCACCATATCGGAAGCATGCGCACCAAGTATATGACAGCCGACAATGCGGTACTGTTCATCTGTGAACAGTTTCACAAGACCCTCTGACTCACCCATGGCTAGAGCTTTGCCGTTGGCGCGATAGTAGCCTTTATGGACAGTAAACGGTGTTCCAGCATCCTTTAATTGCTCTTCCGCCATGCCAACCCCAGCAGCCTCTGGCTGTGTGAACACAGCTGCTGGCATGATGTCGAGGTTGATGTTGTCCTTGCGTCCGAGAATATGGTTCACTACGTGTAAGCCCTGATAGGTTGCAGCATGAGCCAGCATCTGCCTACCATTGACATCGCCTATGGCATATATGTTCTTAACAGAAGTCTCAAACGATTCTGCATCAACAACAATGCCTCTGCGGTCAACCTCAACTCCGACAGCATCAAGGTTCAAGCCCTCCACGTTGGCAGCACGCCCCGTAGCCACTAGCACAATGTCAGCATCAGCCACAGCAGTCTTGCCTTTCTTCTCATAGGCAACATGCAGACATTCGTCCTTGGTGATACTCTTAACCCCACTCTGCAAGCTGAACTCCACGCCTCGCTTCTCCAAGAGCTTTCGCAGACGCTTGGCAATGTCACCATCCATTGCAGGAAGACATTCCTTGAGGAACTCAATGACTATGACCTCAGAGCCAAGACTCTTGAAGATATTGGCAAACTCCATTCCTATCACGCCAGCACCTACTATGACAAGGCGTTTTGGAAGATCTGTAATGTCCAGCAGTTCCGTTGATGTCACCACGCCATCAAGGTCTATTCCTTCGATAGGAGGCAGTTTGGCACGAGCACCAGTAGCAATGATGATGTTATCGGCTGTGAGCATCATTGGCTCAGTTTCAGAATCATCTCTGAGTCGCACTGCCACAGTATGGGCATCACACAGTGAGGCTTCACCTCTGATAAATGTTATCCCTGGCTGCTGCATCAGCTGCTCTACCCCACCCCTCAACTGTTCCACGATGCTCTGCTTGCGTTGCATCATGGCAGAGAAGTCAACCGGCACTCCCATAGCCGCCAGTTCGGCATCGTGGCAGAGTGCCTTAGTTGGTATGCAGCCACAGTTGAGGCATGTACCTCCAGCCTCAGCCTTCTCAATGATTGTAACACTCAGTCCCTGCTGGGCAGCATAGGCTGCAGTCCTGTAACCGCCAGGACCGCAGCCTATAATGATGAGGGATGAGGCAACATTATTCTGTTGTGTCATAGGTTCTCGAGTTCTATTTATATGTCAGTACAGCTTGCTTAGCTGCCAGCACATCATCGACACGTCCGATGGGTGTGGTGTGAGGTGCGGTCTTCACCATGTCAGGGTCTGCTAGCGCTTCCTCAGCAATCTTACGCATCACAGAGATGAAGCCATCAATGGTTTCCAGGCTCTCGCTCTCAGTAGGTTCAATCATCAGCGACTCGTGGAAGAGCAGAGGGAAGTAGATGGTTGGTGCGTGATAGCCGTAGTCGAGCAGGCGCTTTGCCACATCCATAGTGGTCACACCTGTACTCTTGTCCTTTAAGCCATCGAACACGAACTCGTGCTTGCTCAGCCCGTTGATAGGCAGTTCATAGACATCCTTCAGTTTCTCCTTAATATACGTAGCATTGAGTGTTGCCAAAGGTCCCACATACTTGATGTTCTCCTTGCCCAGACTTAATATATAGGTATAGGCTTTGATGATTACACCGAAGTTGCCGAAGAATGTGCCGATGGAAGTCCCACAACCTTGCTCCCACTCTATTACCAACTCAGTTTCATTGTTGGAGGTGGCTTTCACAACCTTTGGCATTGGCAGGAACTGCTCTAGCCCTTTACGCACACCAACAGGTCCGCTGCCAGGTCCACCACCTCCATGAGGTGTGGAGAATGTCTTGTGAAGGTTGATGTGCATAACATCAAAGCCCATATCGCCTGGTCGGCATGCACCAAGCAAGGGGTTGAGGTTAGCACCGTCGTAGTACATCAAGCCACCAGCCTCATGCACCATAGATGTGATGTCCAGCACTCGCGGTTCGAAGATACCGAGAGTGTTGGGGTTGGTCATCATCATTGCAGCGACCTCTGACCCTATGGAGTCAAGGAGCTGGCGCAGATGGTCAACATCGACCGTTCCGTCACTGAGGCTCTTGACCTCCACCACCTCAAGGCCGCAGACGGCTGCGGAGGCGGGGTTGGTGCCGTGAGCCGAGTCGGGTATCAACACCTTGGTGCGGGCTGTGTCGCCACGGCTCTCATGGTACGATCTTATAACCATCAAGCCTGTCAGCTCACCATGAGCTCCAGCACAGGGGTTGAGTGTGAACTCACTCAAGCCAGCCAATTCCGAGAGAGACTTCTGCAGCTCATAGTAGATACGCAACATACCCTGACTATACTTGACTGGCTGTAGCGGATGTGCAGCAGCAAAAGCCGGCATAGCAGCAATCTCCTCGTTGATGATGGGGTTGTACTTCATGGTGCATGAACCGAGTGGATAGAAGCCGTCGTTCACACCGAAGTTATTATGGCTCAGGTTGGTATAGTGGCGCACAACCGTCAGCTCGTCGCATTCAGGCAGTTCCACATCGCTCTCTCGACGCAAGCCGCTAGCCAGCTCACTGGTGTTGTGCTTATATTCGTTTCGAGGCAGCGAATAGCCGCGTCGTCCTGTGTGTGACAACTCGAATATCAGGTTGCCATAAAGTCTGTTGTTCATGCTTATTCCTCCTCAAAACGTTTGATTATACCCACTAGTGCTTCTATCTCCTCGCGTGTACGCTGCTCTGTCACAGCCACCAAGAGCTTGTCCTCACCAACCTGAACGCCAGCAAGGTAGCCATTGGCTGCACAGTAGTCAATGACTTCTGCAACGCCATGACGGCCTTTGTAGGTGAGACACACCTCGTTGAAGAACGGCTTGTCAGGATATGTCTGGCAGAACAAGCCTGTCTGTTCCATCAGCTCTGCCAAATAATGCGCTCCGCCGTAGCTGAGTTCTGCAGCATCCTTGAGACCTTGCCGTCCCATGAGCGACATATAAATAGTCACATACAAAGCCATGAGACTCTGATTGGAACAGATGTTGGATGTAGCCTTCTGCCTACGGATATGCTGTTCGCGTGCTTGCAGAGTCAGCACAAAAGCACGTTGTTCGCGATTGTCGCGTGTCAGACCTACGATACGTCCCGGCATTTTACGCATCAGCTTTTCAGTGGCACATAAATAACCCAAGCCAGGACCACCGAAGCTAACTGGGATGCCAAGACTCTGAGCCTCTCCCACAGCTATATCAGCGCCCCACTCGGCTGGTGAGCGCAGCACGGCAAGATCAGCCGCCACACTGTTCACCACCAGAAGTCCTTTCTGCGCATGCACCTCATCAGCCATACCGCTGAAATCTTCCACTATGCCGTAGTAGTTGGGTTGCTGTACGATTACACCAGCCACCCCGCCTTCAGCCAGTTGAGCCTTCAGTGCATCGCGGTCGGTAGCTCCGTCCTTTGCTGGTATGAGCTGGAGGTCAATGCCGTGGAAATGGGAGTAGGTCTTGACTACTTTCACTATCTTCGGGTCAACAGTTGAAGCAATAAGTACACGGTTGGCCTTCTTGGCAGCAGCCACACACATCATGGCAGCCTCGGCAGTTGCCGTTGCGCCGTCGTACATGGAAGCATTACTGATGTCCATGCCCGTGAGTCTGGCCATCATTGTCTGATACTCGAAGATATAATGGAGAGTACCTTGCGAGATCTCTGCCTGATAGGGTGTGTAGCTTGTCAGAAACTCAGAGCGTTGTATCAGGTTCTGCACAACAGCAGGTGAATAGTGATCGTACCATCCAGCACCGGCAAAGCACTTCAATGCTGGTGTCATCTCAGCGATGGTGCGGAAATAGTTTCGCAGTTCCACCTCCGACATAGCTTCTGGCAGATTATAGTCGCGCCTGAACCTCACAGCCTCTGGCACATCGGCATAGAGGTCATCGAGGCTCTTCATGCCGGCAACACCTAGCATCTGCTGGATATCGGAATCGGTGTGGGGGAAGTACTTATTCATTTTCGCAATGTGCTTTATATGCCTCTACATCCATAAGATTGTCCAGCTCTGCCGGGTCGGACATCTCAACCTTGATAATCCAGTTGCCGAAAGCATCTTGGTTGAGCAGCTCCGGTTGGTCTTCGAGAGCCTCATTGATCTCAACAACTGTACCGCTGACTGGCGAGATAAGGTCGCTGGCAGCCTTCACGCTCTCCACAGCACCGAACTCCTCTCCAGCTGTAACCTCATCGTCAACCTCTGGCATATCGACATATACGATATTGCCCAATGCATGTTGTGCATAGTCGGAAATACCAACGTATGCAAACTCTCCATCAACTCTCACGAATTCGTGTGACTCGCTGTAGCGCAGTCCTTCTTCAAATTTTGCCATAATGAAAAAACAGACCCACCCCCAACCCCTCCCGTGAGGGAGGGGAGCGGCTAGCGCGTAGAGGCTTATAGGGTCATTTTGTTAAGTTAGTTAATGTATTTTGATTGTATTGTCTCTGGAATTAATGATAAGCTATCAAGTCTTGAGATGTAACCACTCCCCTCCCTCACGGGAGGGGTCGGGGGTGGGTCTCCCTTATTTCTTATAGCTCTTGCTATAGAACTGTTTCTTGACTACCACACCTGGGAAGGTCTTCTTACGGATCTGCACCTGCAGCGGTGTGCCGAGCTTAGCGTAAGCTGTGGCCACGAGAGCCATGCACACACTTTTGTCAACAGAGATGCAGTGGTAGCCTGTTGTGACCTCACCTATCTCTGTACCGTCCTCTGCCAATACAGGATAGCCGTGACGAGGTATGGCCTTGCCTTCCAGCTCAATACCAACGAGCTTCTTGGCTACGCCTTCAGCCTTCTGTTTTGCGAGTGCCTCGCGACCTATGAACTCAGGTTTGTCCAATTTGCAGAACATTGACAGGCCTGCCATCACAGGCGAGATGTCGGCTGACAACTCATCGCCGTACAATGGGAGTCCCACCTCGAAGCGCAAAGTATCGCGACATCCAAGGCCACAGGGCTTGCAGCGTCCGCTCTCAATGAGCTTGCGCCAGCTCTCAACTATGAACTCGTGCGAGCCATATATCTCGAAGCCGTCCTCACCCGTGTATCCTGTGCGGGAGATGATGATAGACGGAAGCTCCTTTGCCGTATAGAACTTCAGCTCAGCGCACTTCAGCCCCAGCACCTCTTCCACAACAGCCTCAGCCTCTGGGCCTTGCACAGCGAGCTGACCATATCTGTCGCTCTGGTGATCCAGGTTGATGTCGAATCCATCGGCATGTTCCTCCATCCACGCAACATCCTTGTCGATGTTGGCGGCATTGATTACAAGGAAGAAATCCTGCTCGCCCATTTTGTACACTAGCAGGTCATCGACTGTGCCACCATCGGGATAGAGCATCATACCATAGTATATCTGCCCGATTGGTGCATTTGTGATGTCGTTGGTGAAGATGTGGTTTACGTATCGCTCGGCATCGGCACCCGTTATGCGTACCTCACCCATGTGCGACACGTCGAACACACCGCAGGCCGTGCGTACAGCCGTGTGTTCATCAACAATATTGGTGTACTGAATAGGCATGATGAAACCGCCAAAGGGTTGCATCAGCGCACCCAGTGCTACATGTTCGTCATAAAGACAGGTTTTCTTTTCACTCATAAAATGGTATAGGTTTAGAATTGAGAATTATTCGTGCGAATGGCGTCCATATATAAAGGTGGAATCGAGATATTTCTGCTCCAGTGCAGAGATCTCTTCCACGTCATTGTCTGTCAGCACCATCTGATTGTTGCAGAAACGGCTTATGAAAAACTGCTTGAACTCGTCTAGACTCATTGAGGTATGTTCCTTAAGCAGAGTGATGCGCTGCCTTACGCTCTGCACCCCATGTTTTGACAGTTTTACCTGCGGCGGGGTGATAGCATTGAGCATGTGCGGCATATTGGTATCGAAGAGCAACGTTCCGTGTACGATGCTATGTCCAGGGATATGATAGAAGGCGTTGCCCGACACCTTGCGTCCTTCGATCAGCACATCATTGTTCTCTGTTGTTGTGGCTTTCAGCCCCAGCTCGACAAGGACAGATGCTATCAAGGTCATATAGCGGTGGAATGTAAACGGTACCTGTTCTGAGCGTGTGATGTAGGACAGCATCAGATTACCCATATCGGCATACACGCACCCTCCCCCACTCTTCCGGCGATACATCTGTATGCCATGCTGGCGGCAATAGTCAATATTGACTTCGTTTTCAATCACTTGATTACGTCCGAAGATTACACTTGGCTCCACCTGCCACATGAAGAACAGGTCTTCGCCCTCATTGCGGTTATAGGCCAAGAACTCCTCCATAGCAAGATAAAAGCTCAGTCGTCGAGCCTCGTCATTTGGCAGAGTTACATACGTCATCGGACACAAGCGGTATTGGCTATTGGTTAGTTAGGTTGGTGCAAAAGTAACAATAATTGCTGAAGCAACACAAACATTTTAACGCTAATTTAATACCATCCCACAGGACGATCTGGAATAAATGCGCATGAGCTATTGTACATCTTCTCAAAACACTGTACTTTTGCATCACTCAGTCTTTCAGCCACCACTCACAACATCCTCAACAATGAATACCATCACGCATAAATATCCAGCATTCTCAACAGCCACATCAGCTGCATTGCATACGTTTATCGTATGTATATCACCCAAATTCGCGGTGACATTATAACATTCTCACGTCATATCAGCCTCATGCTTCCTCGGCATGAGGCTTTTTTTGTATGCTCGTCACAGATATAACGTGCCGTGCAAGCCAATGAAACGTGCTGTCGTTTCTTCCAATATCTGCTGACATTTCAACTCATATCTGCTGACGTTTCAACTCATATCTGCTGAGATTTCATCTCTTTCCTGCTGTCATCTAATCCCCCATCAGCCGTCATCATGTATATACTCCCCTCTCCATCGGAGAGGGGTTGGGGGTGAGGCTATCATTTGTCTCACATTTTCAGATAATATGCACAAACTGCATATTGCATTCATTCTTATCTGAACCCCAATTATTTGATGAGTTCTTTGATATCACAGTCATTTCATCAGGAGATTATTTGCGCGTAAACCTATTAATAAGTAGTTTTGTGGCCAGACAACAAAAACAACAAACATAACACTTATGAATCACTTTCTACTAAAATTCAGACTTACAGCCACTTTGCTGTTGTGCCTTGGATTGTGTCAATCACTGTTTGCCGACCCTATCACAAGGGAACAGGCAAAGGCTCGTGCAGAAGCCTTCATGCAAGGTGTGAGCGGCAGCAAGAAGCTTATTTCCGTTAGCAATCTCGCACGTCTGGCGCCGCGTCACAAGGCTGCCACCGACGAACTAGAACTCTACTATGTGTTCAACAGAGGCACTGATGAAGGCTTCGTGATTGTGTCGGGCGACGACATGACACTACCTGTGCTGGGTTACACCGACAGCGGCGACTTCGACTACCAATCACTGCCCGACAACATGAGATTCTGGCTTGACAACTACGAAAGCCAGTTGGCAACCATACGAGAGAACTCGGGGCAAATGAAAGCAGCTCCGCGCTATGCGCCCGTACACTCAGCCATCGAGCCAATGATAACCAGTAAATGGAGTCAAGGCGACCCTTACAACCGCGAGTGCCCGATGTACTTCAACAAGGGTCGTTCTGTGACCGGATGTGTAGCGACCGCTATGGCACAGCTACTCTACTATTGGCGCAACATCTCCGTGACAGAGACACAGGCCGATATGCCCAGCTACACCTTGTCCAATGAGACTCTGGGAGAGATGGTGGTGGAAGGCATACCTGCCGGCTCACCCATTGACTGGAATAATATGATAGACAACTACGGAAGTGGTTTTACCGGCATACAAGCTACTGCCGTTGCACAGCTTATGCACTACTGCGGCGTCTCAGTTTCAATGGGCTATACCAACAGTAGCTCAGGAGCCTACTCCAGCAGTGTGGACGATGCCTTCATCAATTACTTTGGCTACAACAACAGCGTGCGCTACGTCTATGGCGACAACTATTCTGCCGATGGTTGGGATGCACTGCTCTACAACGAGCTGGCAGAGGGACGTCCATTCTATCTGAGCGGCTCCAACAATTCCGGAGGTCACGCCTTCGTCTGCGATGGATACGATGGCAACCACTGCTTCCATATCAACTGGGGATGGGGAGGAACTAGCGATGGCTACTTCCTGCTGACATCACTCAACCCATCATCACAAGGCATAGGCGGTTCAGGCGATGGCTACAGCGGCTACCCGGAAGCTATCATCGGCATCCAGCCTCCCGCCAACGGCAGCCGTGCCATGACCTTCGCCAATCCTACGGTGAAGAAGATATGCTACGAGAACTTCGATGCCAACAACGACGACATTGTGACCTATTCTGAGATTGCAGATGTCAAGGACCTGGGTACCGTGTTCAAGGGACAAAACATAGCCAAATTCGATGAGTTGCGTTACTTCACTGGCATAACGAGCCTGCCCGACAGTGCCTTTGCAGGTTGCACAAGGTTAACATCCATCAGTTTGCCAAAGCAGCTCACAACCATCAGCCACGCTGCCTTCGCCGGATGCAAGCTGCTCAAGACCTTCACCTTCTCATCGGGCATCACGGACATCGGTTCAGATGCTTTCAACGGTTGCGTGAAACTGGCCGACATCTCGCTGCCATCCAACCTGCGCAGCATAGAGGCAAGTGCATTCAAGGGTTGCACAGCTCTGACATCCATCGCCTTACCTGTGCCGCTCACCACTATTGGGGATGAAGCTTTTGCCAACTGTACAAAACTCACATC
This sequence comes from Bacteroidaceae bacterium, assembly GCA_017620295.1. Lineage (GTDB taxonomy): Bacteria > Bacteroidota > Bacteroidia > Bacteroidales > Bacteroidaceae > Physcousia. The sequence continues at coordinate 5,058 of JAFZQR010000093.1, read as the reverse complement.
TGTTATCATCGAAGGACTACTGCCACAGCAGATGACCCTAGGCAAGGATATCTTTGCCAACGTAAACCTCACCTCCGCTACACTTGCATTCCAGCAAGGCTCTGAAGATTTCATAGCTACCACTGAACCGTGGAACCAATTCGGTTCGATATCTGGCATACGCAATCTGGCTCAGGGACAGTTTGCTGAGCTGGAGGAGAACAAGCCATACTATATCTACAACCTCGGCACAGGACGTTACCTAACAAAGGGTGAAGCCTGGGGTTCACAGGCTGTTGTGGCGATGACCGACCAGCCCATGCGATTCGAGATTCGACGTACGGCATCAATGCCTGAAGGTGTTTATTACCTCTATTCCGACGACACTGACGCTGCAGGACACTACCTTTTCCGCACGACAACAGACCCTAAAGTCGGCAATGGCGTGAAGGCTTGTTTCGTAGATGGAACCATTGCCAACAACGGAGCCAACACTCGATGGAAAATTGTCAAGAACAGCAACTACAAGACCTATACCATACAGACACCGTCAGGTACAACTGGCTACGTCAAGACTGAGTTCCTAGGCATTAGCCCAAGCCACGCCAGCAACGAGGCTTCACCTACATACGGAGCATACAGCGATGTCAGCTACGACCAGCTGCCACTCAACTGCCAGTGGATGCTAGTGCCTTACGATACAGCACGAATGGCTAATTATGCTGCTGCCGCACAACTGGCCAATCTGCTCGACGTGGGTCAACAGAAACATCTCAACGTTGACTATGAGCAGTCGGTGTATAACGATATGTCTGCCGATACAGAGACTCTACTACGCACTGTTCGCACATTGCGCAAACGCATGAACCTCATTAATTTCAGCAGCGATGCGCTGCGCCGCATCTGCGTGAACAAGTTTGACACCAACGGTGATGGTGAGCTGAGCTACAGCGAGGCTACAATCGTGGAATACCTTTACAACGACTGCGGGTTCCAGAACAACACAGAGATTACCACTTTCGACGAAATCAAATACTTCACCGGCCTGCACGACATCTACTACAGCACCTTCAATGGCTGCTCTAACCTGCAACGCATAACATTGCCATCAACAGTACAAGGTATCGGATGGTACGCCTTCAGGAACTGCACATCCCTCAAGAGCATTGAGTTGGGAAGCAGTACAAATGACATTGCAGAGGATGCATTCGTGGGATGTACAGCATTGCGCGAGGTGCGACTGCCAGTGGAAGACCCAACAACAATCAACGTTGATGAGAAAGCCTTCGAACAACTGGACCTCAGCCTCATCACACTCTATGTACCCCAGGGAAGCCGCGACTTATATGCCCAGGCTCCTGTATGGAAGGAGTTCGGCAAGATTGTAGAGATGCATGTTGTTTCTGCAGCATCCAGCTCTGAGCTTGCTGTTGACGAACCTGTATATATCATGAATGTGGCTAACCGACGCTATATCAACAAGGGTGAAGCCTACGGCACACAAGCCGTGGTTGACTACTCAGGCATTATATATAAGGTAAGGCGCACCACCAGCATGAAGGAAGGGCTGTACTACCTCGAAGCCGTAAACTCTGGCACATCCAAGAAGGTGCTGTTCCGCACAAACTCCGACTCCAAGGTGGGTTCAGGTGTCAAGGCTTGCTTTGTTGACGGAGACCTGTCAACAAAAGCTTATTGGAGTATTCAGCTTGTAGATAGTGCGACCCACACCTACACTATCCAGGTTCCATCCTCTGACAAAGAATATGTTGACAGCCTCTACTTGGGCTATAACTATTACCACGACAGCAACGCTAGCTCATGGGGTACATACGGCATATACTATGATGTAACTTACGCCGACGACCCAGCTGCTTGCCAGTGGCAGTTCATACGTCTGTCGGATATCGAGGAGGTTGAACGTCAAAGACTCAACCTACAGTCGCTGCGTCAGCTTATTGTCAGAGCGAAGAACAAGAACATCGATGTCGTAGCCGAAGAAACCGTCTATGACAACCTGAGTGCAACCGACGACGATATTATGGTTGCAATCGCATCACTGCGGAACAAACTGCACTATATTGACTTTGTTGATGAGAAAGCCAAAACCATCTGCATCAACTACTGGGATGAGGACGAGGACGGCGAACTGACCACAGAGGAAGCAGCATCGGTGACCGACATCCGCAACGCCTTTGCCTCCAACACAGGACTGGTGACACTCGAGGATCTGCGTTACTTCACAGGCCTCACCTCCATTCCTGCCAACGCATTCAAGAACACCAGCTCACTGCAGGCAGTATGGCTGCCAGCCAATGTAACATCAGTTGAACGACTGGCACTAACCCCGACGTCCGTACTGAAGTACATAGTCATCATGAACCCAGACAACGTAGTCAGTGCTGAGACATCAACGACAAACACACAGACAGTATTTGTGCCGGCAGCATTGCTTGACGCATATACTACCAACGAGAAATGGAATCCGAGCCGTATCTCAACCTTCACAGGTGTCCCAATGGTTACTCCCGACAGTGCTTCACGCTACTACGGACGTACCAATCCTACCCTCACCTATCATGTCGATGGTGCACCTATCATAGGACAGCCCGCTTTGAACGCCGACAGCGTATTGGCAACAACTCCTGTTGGCAACTACGAGATAGTATGTGAACAAGGTTCTGTAAAGACAGAAGGAGTCATCTACAATCCAGGCGTAATCACTATCGAGCCGTCACCTCTCACCATCACAGCCAACAGCTACACGCGCAACATCGGTGAGGATAACCCAGAGTTTGAGCTTACCTATCGCAGCTTCCGCAACCGCGAGAAGTCGGATGTACTGCTTGTGCAGCCCACTGTTGAATGCGACGCCACCAAGGACAGCCCTGCCGGTGAATACGAAATCAGGGTGTTCGGAGCTGAAGCACAGAACTACACCTTCACCTACGAAAACGGCATCCTAACCGTTGTTGACCCAGACGGCATCACCGACGTCACTACAAATGCTACCTCCAACACTACCATCCACGACCTGAGCGGCAGGGAGATTTCCAACTCCTACAATCGCACCCGCCAGCTTCCTCGTGGTGTCTATATCATCAACGGCAAGAAAGTAATTGTCAAATAAAAACATCATTATGACTCACAAATCCATCTATGCCGCCATCATGGCCATGCTAATGATGGCGGGAGCTACAACCCTAACAGCTTGTGGCGATGACAATGACGGCGAAATCAGTAAGGATAAGGAAGAGGTGGTTACACCAACAACGTCCAAGACCTTTGAAGTTAATGCATACCGCTGTGAGCGCGTTGGCTCGGTGCTTCAGATTGAATGTACCATAACCAACAAGACCAACAAGGCCATCAAAGCCAACGTGGCCTCATCACTGTTGTACTTCAAAGGAGCTACAGACAATCTCGGAAACGAGTATGCGGTTGACTTTGCCGTAGGCATGGACGATGCTATAGCTCTTGGAGACTTCTACTTGCAACATGAGGTGACCTTCCGTCCTGATAAGCCTGTATATATCATAGCAAAGGTGCCAGATTTCGATCCTACCAACCGTGCGAAGAAGGCTTCACTGACACTGATGCTGGAGTCGGACGACCTGCAATACAACGTTGATTATAACTATGAAGGCGACTACATGAAGCTGCCTGTGGCTGACAACATGACCATTCTGGATAGGCGCATACTAACTTCAGGCGTACAAGTTCCAGACACGGCATTGGTCATAGACGTGACTGGCTACCATTTCCAACGTGAGGTTGCCTATGTTGACTGGGATGACCGTGAATGCGACGCCCTCTACATAAGCTACACCATAACCAACAACAGCCGCATCAACATGGGCAAAGTAACGATATGTCCTGCTGATGACAGCACCGACGATGCCGGCAACGAGTATCACCGTGGTGCTGAGTTCCTCCACTCATTAGGCAAACAAGCCATAGAGATATGGGAGCAGACCGAGCCGCTCGGACCTGGACAGACCATCACAGGAACAATGAAACTGATACCTTTCGACTATGAACAGCGCGGTGCCGACAAGGTTAATCTCAACCTCAGCATATCGGCTTCCCAATACTACCTGAGCGATGACCTCATTCGCTTCATAAACATTCCTGTAACAAGATAACCATGAACTAACAGTAATACACCTTTACAACTATGAAGACAAACAGCATTATCACTATTCTGACCTCAGCGGCTCTGCTAACCCTCACCGCATGTGGAGGCGGCATTGGCGGTTCCAAAGCACCCCTTGCAGCCCTCGAAGACGTATATCTAGATGGAGTGGAACGTGGAGAAGGCTGTGAGATAGAAGACTGGCAGCAGAGAGCCGCCGACTTGAAAGAAGCTCTGGAAGGCCAAGAGATCGAGGTGGAAGTTGCAGACCCAGAAGAGTCGCCATTCTCCATAGAACAACCCTTTACAGTTGCACGAGTAAAAGACGATCCAAACGATGGATGGCTGCCAGCTGTTGAGCTTCAAGGCACCATCATATCTGATGAGCCAAACAAGATTCTGCATGAGCAGTTAGGCTACCTAGGCATACTCAATGTCACTCTATACGGCATAGACGATGATGGACTGTACCATCTGGTTGGCCCACTCAAGTTCACAGACGATGGCACGCCATTCTATAACGAAGAGACAAACGAGATTCGTCTGACAGCCAAGCTTGGTGCGGAACACATCAATGTGAGCAACGAGATTCAGTGGCGCCGCATTGCCCACTGCACACGCTTTGTCATGACCTACGACCCACTACCATCAGCCAAGGACATCAAGAGCCAAGCTGAGGATAACGACCGTACTTCAGACGAAGATTAACCCGCCTTCAACAACTAACACTCACACCAAGGCTCAGGGGATTGCCTGCCACTCCCCTGAGCCGTATTTTTAGGGATAAGTGCATAATGCCTATTTAAGTAGGTGTTCATAATTAGTTTAATGTATGATGGCAACTATTTGGATGCAGGTTTTTCTTTTCCTCCGAAGGAGCAGAGCGGGCAAACCTCGACCTCCGAGAAATGACTAAATGTCATTTCGTGTCGAAAGGTTTGGGG
>JAFZQR010000092.1 GCA_017620295.1 Bacteroidaceae bacterium | reverse complement strand
GTTAAGCCCGCCCGCGCCGATGGTACTGCGCAAGTGGGAGAGTAGGTAGCCGCCCCTTTTTACCGAGCGTGTCCTTCGTGGAGTCAAATCCACTGAGGACACGCTCTTTTTTTGTTGCTTTTATTTGTTTGTTCCCACTTTTAATGCTTACCTTTGTTGCTGTTAAGTAGGTGTTCACAATTAGTTTTATGTATTTGTTCAGCTATTTGGATGCAGATTGTTCTTTTCTCCGAAGCTGTGACTGATGATAAAAGGAAAAGATGCGCCAAAGAGCGAACAAAGACATGAAAGCACCTACAATGCTGGATATAGTAAAATAATTTTGAACACCTACTTATTAATACTATTGCTTATGTCATTCATCGGAAACATTATTTGGGTGGTATTTGGAGGCTTTGTGCTGTTCCTTGAATACCTTTTGGCAGGTCTGGTTTTGTGCCTTACAATCATTGGTATTCCTTTCGGCTTACAAGTGTTTAAGCTTGCTTCACTTGCATTGTGGCCTTTTGGAAGAATGGCTGTTCAGGCTGACGGCTCTAGCCTTGGCTGCCTCAATCTGATTATGAATCTAATATGGATTATCTTCGGAGGTTTGGTTATTTGTATTGAGCATGTAGTGCTTGGTTTGCTGTTCTGTGTTACCATTATTGGTATTCCTTTTGGCTTACAGCATTTCAAACTTGCAAGTGTGGCTCTATTGCCATTCGGGCGTACAATAGTATCTGCATAGTATTGGTCGCCATTATATAACGCAGCAGCGCAACTCACATTTCTGTGGTTGCGCTGCTGTGTTGTAGTATGTTTTCGTTCCTATTCGTTGTCTGCGTTTTCAATCAGGAATTCTACTACCGATGGCTCAATGGTGACGTTTTTAACAGAAGCTGGAGCATAGCGCAGGGCTGGTTCGAAAACGTCTGATTGTGTTGTCATGTTTTGTAGATCCTGATACGCTATTCCAACTACAAAACTGTCGGCAACGATGCTGTGGTATTCTGCGGAACCAATATGGAAGTGTAGTGTTACTTCAGCTGGGAATGTCTTCAGCGTTTTACCAGCGGGAAAATTTATTCCTGTAACCTTCACGTTGATGCGTTTCTCTACGTAGGTATCAACTATGGCTTGTATTGTAATCTCCTCTGGCTCGGTCTTTGCACCCCATATATTGGCCAGGTGGATTATCTTCGTTGTTGATTGACCCAGGTCGGTGAGGTGTATTTCAGTTGTTGGAACAGCTGTGAGGGTGTCAAGAAGGTCTTTTGTTCCCCATACGACGACGCTGTCAGGTGTGCATGTACATCTGGCTAGGAAATGGTGGTTGTCGGCTGCAATCTCTCCAGTCAGTTTTACTGGCAGCTTCTTCTTCAATCCTCTACTGAAGTGTAGATCAACCGTATCAGGATGAATTGCAACAATGTTGGTTGTAGCATCCAGCTTTGGTGTTATCTGCTTGCGCAGGTCAGCGGAAGGAATAATGATACGTCCGTAGGCTCGCCCCTTGTCGTAGGAGTCGTAGTCGATGGTCAGTTGCAGTTCGCGCAGGCTGAAGTAGTAGCGCATTAGGTTGAGTCCTTTGTCATGAAGTGTCACTTGCACTTCCTGTGGAGGCTCTGATGTGATAACCACTTCACTGGGGACATTGGATAATTCTAGCGGCAGCGTGACTTTCATGTCATAGCTACTCTCCAGAGTCTGCATAAGCCAGAACACAGCCGAGATGACAACGAAAAACAAAAACACCAGGACTTGCCTGCTCCAGCCATGAAGTAGTAGGTCTCTGATGTTTTCGCTAAACTGTTTCAGCCGTGTCTTATCCATTGTGGATAGCGAAAGTGCTAGTTCTTAGAATAGTTGTTGACTGCGTTGGGTGTACTCGTTGTGGCATTGGCATCAGTGGAAGGCGCAGATGCATAAATGGAATTGCGATCTACTCGAATGCGCACTCCGTTGGCAATTTCAACAATGATGATGTTGTTGACATCGTCGATATCGCGTATTGTGCCGTAGATGCCACCTGCTGTTACGACCTCCTGACCCTTGGACAGAGAGTTGCGGAAGTTCTGTATCTCCTTTTGTTTCTTGTTCTGAGGGCGTATCATGAAGAAATACATGATGGCGAACATCAGGACAATCATGATGATGAAGCTCATGCCGCCTCCACCTTGGGCAGCGGCTTGGAGCATTACGAATGATAGTGTTTTCATTTATTGTCTATTTATTGTTTCCTTTTGGTGCTATGTCTTTTTTCAGTTTCCCTTCTTCGATGAGTCGGTGGGCGATAGCATCGAGAAGTCCATTGATGTATGCTCCGCTGCGAGGAGTACTGTACATCTTGGCAATCTCCACATATTCATTGATGGTCACATTGATGGGGATGCGAGGGAAAGCAAACAGCTCTGCGACGGCGGTCTGAAGAATGAGGAGATCCATAAATGCCAGACGGTCCAGTTCCCAGTTGTGTAGGAATTGCGAGATGAGTGTACGGTAGGTCTCGGCACTGAGCAGCGACATGCGCAGCAATTTACGTGCAAACTCTCGGTCCTCGTCATCGCGGAATTCTGGAAGAAGCTCTTGGTGGGCGCCATTCTGAGGCTCAAACTGCTTGATGGTCTTCAATACAAAGGAGTCGATGATAAATCTGTCATCGTTCCAATACACGTTCTTCTCCTCCAGCACCTGATCAAGATCTTCGTTGCCAATGATGACATTCTTGTATAGTTTCCGCCAGAGGTCGCGTTGTTGTTCGTATGTGGTCTCCACCTGAGGCGATTCCATCCATTCTTTATATGTGTCGCTCTGGACTATGGTCTTGTACAACCTGCGTACAAAGTCCTCGTCGGCAATCCATGATTTCTTCTGATGCTCCGTGAAGTCCTGTAATGTGGCGTTTACTTCCAGTTGCTCAACAAACTTGTTGTTGATGAACTTGTGGCTAGGTGGCTCGCCTTCGCCCAATCTGCGAAAACGGCTCTCTGCAGTATCTACAGCCCTCTCTGCAATGCGGTGAACCTCAACAATAAGCTGCATGAGGTACAGATACAAATCATGCGATTGTGATAGGCTCTTAAACAACTCGTCTTCAGCCCGTTCTACCGAGTCCATACCACTCTCGTAGAAAGCGTAGGTGATTTGTATCACCTTCAGCCGGATCAGTTCTCTGTTTATCATAATATGTAAAAAAACGGCAAGGTCTCATCCCTTGTAATGTGGCTGCAAAAGTAGTGAATTTTAACTAAAGGACGGTCATGGAGTTAAGTTTTTCATGTTTTTTTTGGCGCTTCGGTAAAATATCACGAATTTTGACGCGATAAATGTCAATATTATAACCTAAAAGATGAAAGAGAACACAACTGGTAAACATTCAACAGAGAAGGATATACTGTTTTCACGGTCTATCAAAGCAGGCAAGCGCATTTATTACATAGATGTAAAGCAAAGCAGCCGTGGCGACATGTATTTAGCGTTGACCGAGAGTAAGAAGATTGTCAGTGGTGATGCCGAGATGCCCACTATTAATTTTGAGAAGCACAAGCTCTTTGTATATCCAGAGGATTTTGACAAGTTCACTGGTGGACTAGTGGAGGCTATAAAGTTCATATATGACAAACAGGGTCAGACTCCACAGCGTCCAGAGGATGAGCATAATGACATTAAGCTAGACGAGATAGAGTTTTAATATTATTATTTAATCAACTTTTTAACAAGCATACTTATGAGAAAACAGAATTTAGCTAAAATGCTTTGTGGAGTCCTAATAGGGACCGCTGCACTGTCCGCTTGCGTTGACGATAAGTACGATCTTGGGAATTTAGACGGCACCGTACAACTCGGGCAGGGAAGCAGGTTCTCTCTACCTACAAGTGACGTTGATTCAATCAAGCTCTCTAACTTGTTTGACATTGATCCTGAAAGTTCCATTGAAGAGCGTGCCGATGGCAGTTACTTTGTTAACACAGACGGTAAAGCCGATCCGACAACAGTGAAGGTCAATGTGATAGAGATTTCAAAACCAGACGACCAGCACTTCGATGCAACACTTGACTTGCGTGATATAGGTGCAGGTGTTAAAGCTTCAGCACCGCTTATGGGCGATGGCACCCCATCGGGCTATTTCTACGACATTTCCAGCATCGCAAAGGCTGACATAAAAAATGCCCGTGCCACGGGTATCAGCTCGGATGTTGTTGCCATAGACATGATTAAGTTTACTCCGACAACGTTCAATCTTGATGTTACAGTGACAGGTACCAATATAGATGTGTTTAAGTCTATGACCTTTGATCACTTGGTGCTGCATTTGCCGAAGGGCTTCGGTCTAAGTAGTTGCTCTTATATGGGAAATGAGCTGCTTACTGATGATTTGAAGAAAAGTGTACTTGCGACGGGTCAGCTTGACATCTACAGTCGTATGCAGGCTCTTGGTATTTCCACTGAGTACACAGGTTTCAAGACGGGTAATCCGATTTCATTCCGATTGGTGATTGATAGCACAGCAGTGCTTACTACTACAGCCGCTTCCAATGGCGCTACATTCAACCCTGTGGCACATTCTGCTGCTCTAGAAGGCAAGATACAGCTAGAAGGTTTCGTAAGCATCACAAACACTCAAGTAGATGAGACTTTGCTGCAATCTCGCTTTACATCTATGGCATCAACGATGACTCCTGCCGAGATAGCAAGCATTTCAGCAGACATTAGTGCTGGTAATTATCAGACAGCCCTCGCCAAGGTTATCCCACAGATTGACTTCAAGGGTGATGGAGCATTCGGCTCAAACCTTTCTGTAACGAAGTTTACAGGTAAAATACAGCACAGCATTAACAGCATCAATCCTGTGGAACTTAATGACCTGCCAGACTTCTTGACAGAAGACGGCGTATCGCTAGACCTTGCCAACCCGCAGATTTTCCTGCAGTTGACGCTTAAATCTCCTATTGGTTATAAGCCATTCCGCCAGAAACTTACTACCAGCGTACAGCTGGATGCTTATCAGAAAGGTAACTATGCTGCTACCGGCACTGCCAACACAGGTGATATAGAGTTTAATTTTGCTGATGCAACTCATTACCTACATGTGGATGCAGCTGATGCCGAGGATGGCAAAAACATGGATGCTATGCTAATCCGTGTATGTAACAAAAATAAAGAAGGTGTGGTTCCAGCTGCAGTTATTCCAGATGAGCTTGATTATTTGAAGAACTGTCGTACAGATGCTCCAGTCAAAGACTTGAACACTCTGCTAACAACAGTACCTGACCGCATTGAGGTTAAGGGTGGCACCAGCAACAATATCGTTGTCAATGTTGACTGCGATGATGCTGAACTGCCTCTCAACACTACAATAGATTTTGCATATACGGTTTACACTCCGCTCGAATTTGGTGAGACATTCACCATTGTATATACCGACAGTGAAGACGGTTGGGCTGAGGATATGAAAGATCTGGAGGACCTTGACTTCGAATCAATAGAGATTTCTGCCACAGCTGTAAGTAAGGATCCTGTGCCATTGGATATGAACATCACTGCAAATGCTATTGCTGTTGATGGCTCAGTGATACCAGAACTCATTATCAACACCGTGAAGATACCGGCAAGTAGTAAGAGTACTCCCATTACATTGACCATCAAGCCAAAGGCTGGCAAGAAGATGCGTGACTTCTTCCGTGGTGAGAATGGCGTGAAGAAGTTGGATGGTATCAAGTACAAGGCTACTATGGATAATGCCACCAAGGGTGCAGCATTGAAGAGCAGTCAGTACATCATTTTGGATAAGATGAAGATAACTCTTGTAGGCGGTATCACATACTACGATAAGGATTAATCTATTGCGACCATACAATACCTTGTTTCATCACTTAAACAGATATTAGACAATGAAAACAAATATAAGATATATTGTGGCCGCTGTTGCACTTACTTTTGCTGGCACTATTGCAGCCCAGAACCTCAACGGCAGCTATTACATGGAAGGCGCGCTGTACCGCAGTGACATGAACCCAGCTTTTGGCGGTCAGCAGAATTTTGTCAGCCTGCCTGTACTCGGTAACTTGAACATGGGTGTACACGGAACCTTCGGCATTGGTGACGTGTTGTTTAACCGCAATGGTAAGACTGTCACCTACCTGCATCCCGATGTTAGCACTGCCGACGCTTTGAGCGGACTCGATGACAATAACAAGCTTATCAGCGACATTAAGATACAGCTGTTTGGTGTAGGCTTCAAGGCCTTCGGTGGCTACAACACCTTTGGTATCAACACCCGTGTTTTTGTGGGTGCATCGTTGCCCTACGACCTCTTTTCCATCACTAAGGAATTGCAGAACCGCGACTATAGTCTAGGCAATGTCAATATGCAGACACTGTCCTATGCTGAGGTGGCATTTGGTCACAGTCGTCAAATCACCAAGGATTTGCGTTTGGGTGCAAAGGTTAAGGTGCTTCTGGGTGGTGCACGTATGAATGCTGAACTGGAACGGCTGAACTTGAACTTAGCAGACGAGAACAAGTGGACAGCACAGGCCTATGCAAAGGTTGAGACCAACTTGAAGGGTCTCACTATCAATGAAAAGACTGAAGAATACTCTTATCGTACAGATAAATATGGCAACCCTCAGACTTATACTACTATCGATGACTTCGATGTGGATGGTGCTGGTATAGGTGGCTTCGGTCTCGCATTCGACCTCGGTGCAGAGTACGACTTTGATGATATGGTTCCCGGCTTGAAGGTCAATGCAGCCATCTTGGATCTTGGTTCTATCAAGTGGGACAACAGTATGCTAATTGAGAACAAGGGTGATGACTTTGAGTTCACTGGTTTCCACAATATCCGTGCTGGTGACGGCGATGCTCCTGGCGTAAAGATGAGCGACCAGACCGATGAGCTGGCAGATAAGCTCGCCGACCTCTATGCACTGCAGAACCGTGGTGATCAAGGTAGCGCGTCCCACGCCATTGGGTCAACCCTCAATCTTGGCGCTTCATACAAACTGCCATTCTACAATAAGCTTACTGTGGGCTTCCTCTTCACTAATCGTTTCCAGGAAGACTATGGCTGGAACGAGGAGCGTTTGTCAGTCAACTATGAGCCTTGCAAGTGGTTTGGTATGAATGTCAATGGTGGTGTAGGTACCTTCGGTCCAAGCTATGGCTGGATGCTCAACCTCCACCCAACAGGCTTCAACCTTTTCCTTGGTATGGACCACATGCTGGGTAGTGTGTCAAAGGAGTTTATCCCTCTCAACAGCAACGCATCGTTCTCTATGGGTATAAACATTCCTTGGTAACGCAAGGTGTTAACACATTAAATACGCGAATTGCACGAATTAGACACAGTTCTAGTTCGTGCAATTCGCTTTTTTCGTGTACCTTTGCGCAAAATTACACGTCGTACATTTTCAACACAAAGTAGTATATGGCTATTTATTTCTTCCGCACCCCGCAACAGAGTGTCATTGCCACACAGATTGACCACACGCTGAGCGAGGCCGAGACAGACAAGCTATGCTGGCTCTATGGTGGAGCCACTCTGCTGAACAGTACAACCGTGGCTGGCTCATTTGTTGGGCCTCGTCGCGAGATGATAACCCCTTGGAGTACCAATGCCGTTGAGATTACACAGAACATGGCTCTCAGCGGCATTGCGCGTATAGAGGAGTTCTTCCCATCCGATGGCAAGTCGGAAATAGACCCGCTCTTGCAGCGTATGTATGATGGCCTCGACCAAGAGGTATTCACGGTTGACATTCAACCTGCCCCTATACAGCATATAGAGGACTTGGAGGCATACAATGAGCAGGAGGGCTTGGCTCTCTCACCAGAGGAGATAGCTTATCTGCACGATGTGGAGAAGCAGCTGGGACGCCAGCTGACGGACTCTGAGGTGTTCGGTTTCGCTCAGATCAACAGTGAGCATTGTCGTCATAAGATATTCGGTGGCACATTCATTATCGATGGAGAGGAGAAACCACAGAGCCTGTTCCAGATGATAAAGCAGACCACCAAGGAGAACCCGCACCGCATTATCAGTGCCTATAAGGATAATGTAGCTTTTGCAGAGGGACCCGTGGTAGAGCAGTTCGCACCACGCGACCATGCTACAAGTGACTACTTTGCTGTACGCCCCATAGATAGCGTCATCAGCATCAAGGCAGAGACCCATAATTTCCCAACCACTGTGGAGCCGTTCAACGGAGCCAGCACAGGCACAGGCGGTGAGATACGTGACCGTATGGGCGGTGGCGTAGGCTCCTGGCCTATTGCAGGTACAGCTGTTTACATGACCAGCTATCGCAAGCCGTTGCCGCAGCAGACACATGGCGCCATGAAGCCTCGCAACTGGCTCTATCAGACACCGGAACAGATTCTCATCAAGGCCAGCAATGGTGCATCCGACTTCGGTAACAAGTTCGGTCAGCCCCTCATCACAGGCTCCGTACTCACATTTGAGCATCAAGAGGACAATGTGCAGTATGGCTACGACAAGGTAATCATGCTTGCAGGTGGCGTAGGCTATGGAACCAAGCGTGACTGCCTGAAGAAGGAACCCCAAAAGGGTAACAAGATTGTGGTTGTCGGTGGCGACAACTATCGTATTGGTCTTGGTGGCGGCTCGGTCAGCTCTGTTGACACAGGTCGCTATAGCAGCGGCATCGAGTTGAACGCTGTGCAGCGTGCCAACCCGGAGATGCAGAAGCGTGCCAACAACCTCATACGTGCCCTCTGCGAGGAAGAGGTTAACCCGGTGGTATCCATCCACGACCACGGTTCTGCAGGCCATGTCAACTGTCTGTCGGAGCTGGTAGAGGAGTGTGGCGGTCTCATCGATATGACCAAGCTGCCCATCGGTGACCATACGTTGTCAAGCAAGGAGATTATAGCCAATGAGAGCCAGGAGCGTATGGGACTTCTCATTGACGAGAAGCATATAGACCATGTGCGTCAGATTGCCGACCGTGAACGTGCGCCATTGTATGTTGTTGGCGAGACAACAGGCGATGCCCACTTTGCCTTCCAGCAGGGTGATGGCATCCGTCCTTTCGATCTGGATGTGGCTCAGATGTTCGGACATTCACCCAAGACGGTGATGGTGGACAAGACCACACCACGTAGCTATCGTGAAATTGGACAATTGTCAAATAGTAAATTGTCAAATAGTGAATTAGAAAGCGTCCTGCGTCTTGAGGCTGTTGCTTGCAAGGACTGGCTTACCAATAAGGTTGACCGCTCGGTGACTGGTAAGGTGGCTCGTCAGCAGTGTCAGGGTGAGTTGCAGCTGCCTTTGTCCGACTGTGGCGTCGTGGCTCTCGATTATCGTGGCCATGCCGGCATTGCTACAGCTATCGGTCATGCCCCTCAGGCCGGGCTGGCTGACGCTGCTGCTGGTTCGCAGCTGGCAGTTGCTGAGAGCTTGACAAACATCGTATGGGCTCCATTGAAGGATGGTCTTGATGGGGTGAGCCTGTCGGCCAACTGGATGTGGCCTTGCCGTTCACAGGAAGGTGAGGATGCCCGTCTCTATCAGGGTGTGGAGGCTCTATCTGAGTTCTGCATTGAGCTGGGTATCAATGTGCCTACTGGCAAGGACTCCCTGTCCATGACTCAGAAATATCCCGATGGCTCCAAGGTCATCTCCCCGGGTACGGTTATTGTCAGCTCTGGTGGTGAGGTGAGCGATGTGCGCAAGGTGGTCAGCCCTGTGATGGTTGCAGAACCCAAGAGCGCGCTCTACCATATAGACTTCTCATTCGACAGCTTGCGCCTTGGCGGCAGTGCCTACGCTCAGAGCCAGGGATATGTAGGTTCTGACGTACCTCATGTACAGAATGCAGAGTACTTCCGCGATGCCTTTGAGGCTGTGCAGTCGCTCGTGAAGCGTGGTCTGCTGCTGGCTGGTCATGACATCAGTGCCGGTGGCTTGATAACCACCTTGCTGGAGATGTGCTTCGCCAATGTGCGTGGTGGTCTTCGTGTACGCCTTGATGGCTTCAAGGAAGAAGCAGACGTCTGCAAGATACTGTTCGCTGAGAACCCAGGTGTTGTGGTTCAGGTTGCAACAAAGCATGAAGCCGAGTTCAAGAAGATTATGGACGATGCAGGCGTAGGCTTCATCTACATAGGTTATCCCACCGATGACCGTACCATAGTCACCACCTTCCACGGTGAGGAGCAGACATTCGACATTGATGCTCTTCGCGATGTGTGGTACAGCACCTCTTATGAGTTGGACACCAAGCAGAGCTTCAACGGTTGTGCCGACGAGCGTTTCCGCAACTACAAGCATCAGCCCATCACCTATCGTCTGCCAGATAAGTTCCGTGGCACACTGGCTAGCTATGGCCTTGATGCAGAGCGTTGGAATGATGAATTACGAATTACGAATGATGAATTACGAATGACAAATGAGGGTAGTTCCAATTCGTCATTCCGAGGCGAAGCTGAGATTAGTCATTCGTCATTCAAACGTCCACGTGCAGCCATCATCCGTGAGAAGGGAACGAATGGTGAGCGCGAGATGGCTTATTCCCTCTATCTGGCAGGCTTCGATGTAAAGGATGTGATGATGACCGACCTTGTCACAGGGCGCGAGACATTGGATGACATCCAGATGATAGTCTTCTGCGGCGGCTTCTCCAACAGCGATGTCTTAGGATCTGCCAAGGGCTGGGCGGGAGCCTTCCTTTATAACCCCAAGGCCAAGGAAACCCTCGACCGCTTCTATGCCCGTAAGGACACCCTGTCACTCGGCATCTGCAATGGCTGTCAGCTGATGGTGGAACTAGGGCTTATTGGTCAGCCTGCAAAGATGTTGCACAACGACAGTCATAAGTTTGAGTCTGCATTCCTGGGTCTGGACATACCGCAGAACAATAGTGTGATGTTCGGCTCGCTGAGTGGTTCACGTCTCGGCATCTGGGTGGCACACGGAGAGGGCAAGTTCTCGCTACCTCAGCCAGAGAACGCATACAACGTCGTTGCTAAGTACGCCTACGATGCCTATCCTGCTAATCCTAACGGCTCCGACTATTCTGTGGCAGGCCTCTGTTCTGCCGATGGCCGTCACCTGGCTATGATGCCACACCTTGAGCGAGCCATCTTCCCCTGGCAGTGCGGCTATTATCCTGCAAATCGCCTCAATGACGATATTACTCCATGGATAGAAGCCTTCGTCAATGCTAGGAAATGGTGTGAGAAGAAAGCTCTTTAGGAACTCATCAAATGATACCAATCAACGAGCAGCAGAATACTTCGCGCCAGCCTCTCCCCTCCATCACGGGAGGGGTTGGGGGAGGGTCTCTGTTTTCCACCTTCTTCCGTATCGGCCTCTTCACCATCGGTGGTGGCTATGCCATGATACCTCTCATTGAGGCCAAGGTGGTGGATGAGAAGAAATGGCTTACGCGTGAAGAGCTGATGGACTTGATGGCCGTGGCTCAGAGTTGTCCGGGGGTTTTCGCCATCAACATCTCTATATTCATCGGCTATAAGCTGCAAGGTAATAAGGGCGCGTTGATGAGTGCCTTGGGATGTGCCATGCCATCGTTCCTCATAATTCTGGCCATAGCCTTGTTCTTCCAGCAGTTCAAGGACAATGAGTGGGTGGCTCGTGCCTTCCGTGGCATACGTCCTTGTGTGGTTGCTCTGATAGCCGCTCCCACGTTCAAGATGGCACAGACAGCGCAGATTGGTTGGACCAATGTCTGGATACCAGTCCTTAGTGCCTTCCTCATCTGGCTCTTCGGTGTCTCACCCATATATGTCATACTAGCAGCAGCTGTTGGTGGCTGGGCATACGGAAAAGTAAAAGACCTATGATTTTTCTTCTCCTTTTCATAACATTCTTCCAGATAGGGCTGTTCGGCTTTGGAGGTGGCTATGCCATGCTCTCGATGATTCAAGGTGAGGTAGTCACTCGCTACCATTGGCTTTCAACAGGTGAGTTTACGGATATAGTGGCTATCTCACAGATGACTCCAGGTCCGATAGGTATCAACTCGGCAACGTATGTCGGTTATACCGCAGTGGTTAATGCCGGCTATTCGCCTGCCATAGGAGTGTTGGGTAGCTTGGTTGCTACCTTTGCCGTGGTACTGCCCTCGCTGGTACTGATGATTCTCATTTCAAAGTTCCTGATGCAGTTCAAGAACCATCCAGCAGTGGAACACATGTTTCAGGGTCTCCGTCCTGCTGTAGTAGGTCTGCTGGCTGCAGCTTGCCTGTTGTTGATGACCGCTGAGAACTTCTCAGCTCCAACCGAAAGCTATTGGCAGTTTGGTATCAGCATCGCCATCTTCGTCTTCTCCCTCATCGCCTGTCAGGTTTACAAGTTGAACCCTATCCGTGTCATCATCTGCGCTGCCGTTGTAGGCATCCTGTTGCTGTAGGCACCTGTGCCACCTCCTTGCAGGAATAATCTGCGATACCATCTTGTGAGTAAGAACCATAATCCGTATCTTTGCATAGAAATAACAAATAAACGGTATATATGATGGTCAAGATTTTTCACAATTATGGATAATATACATATAGAGATGTATATCTCTGTGATGATATAATCACCTCTTGATGTAGCATTCCTCATCATATCTTATCATTTTAGCCTCATGTCCTCGTGATATGAGGCTTTTTCTATGCCCTTACAGCAAGAATTATCTGCTGAGACAAGAACCTGTTGCTGCTGGGGAGACAACTAGTTTCTGCTGAGGAAACAATCCTCTTCTGCTGACGCTCCATCGCTTTCGTGCCGACGATTCGAAAGCTTTCTGCTGTCGCATCTATTGCCAGCTGATTATTGCAACTTGTCTGCCCACAAATGTACATATTCCACTGTCATGTGGAGAAAAATAATTTATGAGAATGTCCGGTCTTTTCCTAAAATATGCATTCCAGTCTTATGCCAAGCAAATTAATACAATTATCCCAAATCGGTCAATAATAATGATGTGACCGATTTGGAATAAACGGAGCAATCTTATACGATAATCCTATTAGCCCTAAAACACCTTATCATTTACCCCTTCCGATACTCCTTCGGACTCATGCCGCTCAGGCGCGAGAAGAACTTGCTGAAGGAGGGGGTGTCGGCAAAGTGGAGGCGGTCTGCTATCTGGGTGATGCTCAGCCCAGAGGTTTGCAACAGGAAGGAGGCCTCCATCAGTAGCATCTGGTTGATATAGTCAACAACGGTGCGGCCAGTGACCTGACGGACCACGCGGGAGAGATAGACGGGAGAGATATGGAGCTGGTCGGCATAGAACGGGATGTCGTGGTGCTGGGTAAAGTGGCGGGGCAACAGACGGATGAAGTCGATGAATATCTCCTCCACGCGCTGGGGCGTCTGGCGGTGTACAATGGCACGTTGCTGGGCGTTTTGCAGGTCGAGCAGGAAGATGGAATAGAGCATGCGCAACACCTCGCCTTTATAAATATGGTCGGAATGCAGGTAGCCGATGATTTCGCGCATCTTCACAGACAGATGCTGTGCGGCATCCGGAGGTAGCGACTGTTTGGGCTCATGCAGCTGTACAATAAACAGATTGGCCAGATGTACGAGGTCGTGAACGGATGGTGCCTCGATGGTGACATGCTCATCGGCCATCAGGCAAAGGCCGTGGAAATCGTCGGAAGTGGCGATGACATCGACTGGGAGGCCCGGCGAATAGGTGTACAGGTCGTTGGGGTGCAGCGTCAGATCGCGCCCATTGTAGTGAATCGTCATCCACCCTTTGTCAACCAACATAAAGGCGAAGCAGGAAACGAATCCACGCAACAGGTTGCTACGAAGGATTTTCGCCCTGTCTGTTTCCAAGCAGTACATCCCGCTGTCCCAGCCTTTTTCGGGCAAGTCGTCGCCTACAAATATTGGCAGATATTCATTCAACGTGTACATATCG
>JAFZQR010000091.1 GCA_017620295.1 Bacteroidaceae bacterium | reverse complement strand
TGCTCGAAGCCTCCGCTGACAAACTTGCGGTTGTTCAGCATATTGGTCATCATCAGGTTCACGCTCAACGGGTGACCGTTGACGCGGAACTGATGGCCTATGCTGCCATCGAGCATGAAGCCGCCGTTACCCTTACTCTGCTCTGGCACTATGAGTGAGCCGTCGTTGTCAACAGCTCCGGAGCGTATCAGCGTACTCTCGTAGCGTAGCGATGGTGAGTAGCTCAGATAGATTCGGTCATAGTAGTTACCCTTGAGGTTTATCCACCATCCGTTTACGTTGTAGTTCAGACCTATGCTTCCCACGGTGAGTGGAGTGCTGGCCTCTCGCATACCTTTATTATATAGTGTCTCGTGAGTCACTGTTCCTTGTGTTGACAGCAGGTAGCTGACATCGGTGTTCTTCGTGTACTTGGCATCTGCCATCGAACCAATGACATCAATGTTGAATTGGGTCGTAACCTTGAAATTCATGCCCAGTTCCACGCCGTAATAGTCCTTCTCCACGCCAGTAAGGCTGACGTAGGTGAAGCTGTTCACGTCGTCGTAATAGTAGTTCTGCCACTCGTTCATGCGGGAACCGTGGTTGTAGTAGGCAGTGAGGTTAGCCTTCATCCAGCTCAGTGTCATAGCGTAGCCCAGCTCTGCACCAGCCATGTGTTCCACCTTCAGGCCATCGACAAAGTTGTTGTTCATCTCGGCTGCTTGGAAGGCGGAGCCTCCGTATGAACCGTAGGCACGTGGGGCGTAGGTCATGTAGGTTACACCCATGCCTACAACGTGTCCCTTGCCAAGGTTGATGTTTGTGCCAATCTTTAGTCCGCCGTCCAGGAAGTAGGCAGTGCCGCTTTTGCCATAGCTGTTGTCTGCGAAGAGTCCGTTGCGCATCTTACCGTCGCGCCACATCTGCGTACCGCCCACACGGGCACTTATGAATGTGTGGCTGATACCCATGTCACGTGAGAACTGTGCCCAGAGGGTTGCCTTTTGCACCATGATGTTGAAGTCGTAGCCGAAGCGGTCTCCGTCGCTAACTGTGCCATTGGGGTTGTTGAGGTCGTACTGTACACGGCTGTCGGCGGCAGCGAATGTTCCCACGGCATAGTTGTTGACATTGTGAAGTGTGGTGGCTCCCATCATGTCAGAGATTGTCTGATAGTGCATACCCTTGTTGGAAGCGAGTTGTACGCCCACCTGTAGCTTGCGGTTGCGGTCGATGTCCCAGTTGAGCGTAGAACCAAGATTTATAGCCAGATGGTCGTTGTGTCGTGCCAGCATGTAGTAGGCGGCATCTCCTCCCACGGCATTCATCTGCTGGTTGGCAAAGTAGAGCTTGTCCCACTGTATCTGGCGGTTGGCATCGCTGGCAGTCCAGAAGTTGTAGCTTTCCTGCCAAGCGTTGAGGTCATTGTTAGCTCCATCTGTCAGCCCCCACACATCGTAGCTGTATGACGGGAAGTTCTTCCAGTAGTCGGGCTTTGGGTTTTGTGAGTTGTTGTATTGCAGTCGTGTTCGGCTATCCATTGCATACTTGCCGAAGAGTGATGTGGTCAGCTTCAGGTTGTCATTTATCTTGAAGTCCCACGTCACCAGCAACGATGGCTCGAAGCTGTTCACCACTCGTGAGTTGCGCTTCTTACCATTCTGGTATCCCCAGTTAGGGTTATACAGATAGTTGTTGGCTAGCCAATAAGCCTCGTCGGTTGACGCTCCTTGTTGTCCGCGTTCAGACGGGTTACCCCAAGTGGTGATGCTGATGCTGTGGCGGTAGCCCCATCTCTTTTCCACAGAAAGGAAATATGCCAGCGAGTTGTAGAACGTACCTTCCACAGCTGCTGTTTCCATGTTGGCCCATCGATAACCAACTGTTCCGAACAAAGCCCAACCGTTTTGGTTCACACCTGTGCCGAATGTGTACATGGCGCGAGCCGTGTAGTTGCGGTTGAGTGCTGACAGTGTCACCTTGTGTCCAGCGGCATAGCTGCTGGCACGGAAGTTGTAGTTGTTTGACCCGGCCAGGCCCGACATGCTGAAGGTGTTACTCTCGAAAGGCAAGGCATAGTCGATGTTGCGCGTTGCATCGTTCATGCCACCAATGTTGGAGAAGCTGAAACTGCCGTTCTCTGTGTTGTTTACCATCACACCGTTCATGTAGATTTCGTTGTAGCGCTGGTCAAGTGCGCGATACTTGAACCGCAAGGGACTGAACAGGTAGCCTACATTGCTGGTGTAGATGTTGCTTGCCGAGTTAATCTGTATGATGTCCTGCTGTGCATCGGCATCATCGTCAAGCTGCGATTCGGAGAAGATGAACGTGGCGTTGTCGTCACGTATTGACTGCTCGGTCTCGCTGGTTGTGGGCGTAATCGGCACTTGAGCCCATCCGTGTACGGCGAAGGCCGACAGTGCCACTGCGCAAAGAAGTTTATTTCTCATTGAGTAAAGCATAAAATAACGTTATTGCCCACAAAGGAATACAAAATTGTGTTAACAGCAAAGAACGATGGAACATTTTTTGTTAAGTTCAAATTTTTGTCATTTTCATGATGATGCTTCGAGTAAATAACATATCTTTGCCACGAATTAGATAGCTAAACATAAAACTATGCGTAAACAACTGTTCTGCTTGCTTTTGCTTGCTACTGCAATTAATGTGGTTGCGCAAAACCGACAGCTGGCACTCTACAGCATCGGCTTCTACAACTTGGAAAATCTCTTCGACACCCAGCACGACGAGGACAAGAACGACTATGAGTATCTGCCCGATGGAGCCAATCACTGGACAGAGATGAAATATGAGCATAAGCTCCATAATATGTCGCGTGTGCTGTCTGAGATGGGTACCGACATGCTTCCCGACATTGGCTGCTCCATCATAGGCGTATCGGAAGTGGAGAATGCCCACTGTCTGACAGACTTGTGTGCACAAGAGCCTTTGGCAGCACGCAACATTCAGTTCTGCCATATTGAGGGACCTGACAAGCGAGGCGTTGACTGCGCTTTGCTCTACAACCCGCGCTTTTTCCAACCCGCCAAGGTCTGGCTACAGCCATACGAGATGAAGGAGGGCGTCAACGACCGTCCCACTCGTGGCTTCCTCACTGTTCAAGGTGTCCTGGCTGGTGACAGCATCACGGTTATAGTGTGCCACTGGCCAAGCCGCTTCGGTGGTCCTCCACTTCGTATATGGGCCGGCGAACAGGTGAGGGCCGAGAAGGACAGCATCCTTGCCTCCAATCCGTCAATGAAGGTTCTGGTGATGGGTGATATGAATGATGACCCTATGGACGAATCCATGCGTGGTGGCTTGAAAGCCAGACGTAAACAGCAGGATGTGAAGCCCGATGAGATGTTCAATCCTTGGTGGCAAATCTTGCTTGATGGGCATGGCACCCTTTCCTACAGAGGTCGCTGGAATCTGTTCGACCAGATTGTGATGACCCCCAACTGTCTCGATCTGGCTGGCACAAAGGCATACAATACTTTGACTTTTTATAAGGCTGAGATATTCCGTCGCGACTACCTCTTCCAGCAGGAAGGCCGCTATAAGAACACTCCTAAGCGAACCCACGCTGCTGGCGTGTGGCTTGACGGCTACTCCGACCACCTGCCCGTAGTGACCTATTTCGTCAGGAAGCTGAACTGACGGAAAGATAGCCTCCTACTATAGGAATTATCATGTGGGTATTGCAAAAGCGACTTAGTGGGAATGTTTTTCGCAACTTTTCATTAGTGAGTTGCTAAATATTAGGGCAATTGATTACCTTTGCAGCGCAAAAGGAAAACAACAAGTATCACACAACTTCTATTCAATATTTATTAATCCAAAAACTATGGTTAGTTACAAAGAACTGGGTCTCGTGAACACTCGCGAGATGTTCAAGAAAGCCGTTGCTGGTGGATATGCCATCCCAGCATTCAACTTCAACACAATGGAGCAGATGCAGGCCATCGTGCAGGCTGCTGTTGAGACTAAGTCTCCAGTCATCATGCAGGTCAGCAAGGGCGCCCGCAACTATGCCAACGGAACAATCCTCCGCTACATGGCTCAGGGTGCTGTTGAGTATGCCAAGGAGCTTGGCTGCCCCAACCCACAGATTGCTCTTCACCTTGACCACGGTGACAGCTTCGAGATTTGCAAGGAGTGCATCGACAACGGTTTCTCAAGTGTTATGTTTGATGGTAGCGCTCTGCCTTACGAGGAGAATATCGCCATCACCAAGAAGGTGGTTGAGTATGCTCACGCTCACGATGTAACAGTTGAGGCTGAGCTGGGTGTGCTGGCTGGTGTTGAGGACGACGTTGTTGCAGCCGAGAGCCACTACACACGTCCAGAGGAGGTTGTTGACTTCTCAACCCGTAGCGGTTGCGACAGCCTTGCTATCTCCATCGGTACCAGCCACGGTGCTTACAAGTTCACACCAGAGCAGTGCACACGCGACCCGAAGACTGGCAAGCTCGTTCCTCCTCCATTGGCATTCGACATCCTGCACCAGATTGAGGAGAAGCTTCCAGGCTTCCCCATTGTACTCCACGGCTCAAGCTCTGTTCCTCAGGACGAGGTTGACACCATCAATGCCTATGGTGGCAAGCTTCCCGATGCAGTAGGTATTCCAGAGGAGCAACTTCGTGAGGCTTCCAAGAGCGCTGTCTGCAAGATCAACATCGACTCCGACAGCCGTCTGGCCATGACCGCAGCTATCCGCAAGTATTTGGCTGAGAACCCAGGTCACTTCGATCCTCGCCAGTACCTGAAACCTGCACGTGAGAACATGAAGAAGATGTACATCCACAAGATTGTGAATGTGCTCGGCAGCAACGACAAGCTCTAATGTTTTTGGCCTTTGGCCACCATGTTATTAACCAATCCCCCGGAGGCAACTTCTGCTTTCGGGGGATTGCTGTTTTTATACGTGCCGTGATAACGTTGTAAATCACGGCAGGAAACGTCTCTTTCCTCGGCAGAAATCAACAGTTTCGTGCCGTCGAATCGATAGTTTCGTGCCGTCGAATCGATAGCTTCATGCCGTCGAAAGAGTATTATTTTCAAGAAATCGCTAAGATTGTTTGGTTACAGCTGGGATTGTTCTTATTTTTGTGGTGAATTTGCGCCGTGTGTGCCTACCAATGGTAATATACAACCAACTCTATACAACATGAAAAAACAGATTTTGATGGCCGCCATGATGGCATGTGCATTTATGCCTGCTGTGGCACAGAACCAGACAGAGCCTTGGCTCAACCCCAACATCACGCGTGTAAACACCGAAGCTCCGCGCTCGTCGTTCTTCGCATTCGAGAATGTGGACCTGGCCTCACGTGGCGACAAGAAGCAGTCTAGCCGCTACATGAGCCTAGAGGGCATGTGGAAATTCAACTTCGTGCAGAACCACAATGAGGCACCAGCCGACTTCTTCAAGCCCGGTTTCAACGATGCTGCATGGGTGGACTTCCCTGTTCCGGGATTGTTTGAGACCAATGGCTATGGCGACATGATATACAAGAACGTGGGTTACTCATGGGACACACAGTTCGAGAGCAATCCTCCATACGTTGAGGAACGCAATAACTACACAGGCTCCTACCGTCGCACAGTCACTGTCCCAGCTTCATGGAAGGGTGAGAACATCTACCTGCACGTAGGCTCTGCAACGAGCAACCTTGAGGTATGGGTCAACGGCAAGCATGTAGGCTATTCGGAGGATTCCAAGATGGAGGCTGTGTTTGACCTCACCAAATATCTGAAGCCGGGACAGGAGAACCTTATTGCCATGCGTGTCATGCGCTGGTGCGATGGCTCTTACCTTGAGGACCAGGACTTCTGGCGTTTCACAGGTATAGCACGTGAGGTCTATCTCTATGCACGTCCAAAGGCACACATCAGGGACATCTTTGTACTCCAGGATCTCGTGAATGGATATAAGGACGGTAAGCTTACAGCCACCATCACAGGGCAGAACGCACAGGGCTGCACTGTTGAGGCAACTCTTACGGATGCTTCTGGCCGCACTGTTGGCGGTGGAATGGTTTCGGCAACCCTCGGTTCCGCTTCGTCCGTAATAAATATCAATGTTCCCAATGCAGCTGCATGGAGTGCTGAAATACCTAATTTATATACACTCGCCATTACCCTCAAGGACAAGAAAGGTAATGTGCTGGAGGCAACCACACAACGTGTCGGTTTCCGCAACATCAAGATTGAAGGCGGACAGTTACTGGTCAATGGTCAGCCAATTCTCATCAAGGGTGCCGACCGCCACGAACTTGACCCCGATGGTGGCTATGTTGTCAGCGTGGAGCGCATGATTGAGGACATCCGCATCATGAAGCAGCTCAACATGAACGGTGTGCGCACATGTCACTACAGCGATGATCCACGCTGGTACGACCTCTGCGACGAGTATGGTCTCTACGTTGTGGCTGAGACCAACGTTGAGACCCACGGAATGGGTTATGGCGACAAGACTCTTGCCAAGAATCCACTCTTCAATAAGGCACACATCGAGCGCAACCAGCACAATGTGCTTACACAGAAGAACCACCCCAGCATCATTTTCTGGAGCCTGGGCAACGAGAGCGGCTACGGCAAGAACTTCGAGGATGCCTACGATGCTGTAAAGGCTATAGACCAAAGTCGTCCTGTGCAGTACGAGCAGGCTGGTCAGAACGGCAAGACCGATATCTTCTGCCCGATGTACTATGGTTACGACAATTGCGAGCGTTACGCACAGGGCGACAACCCACGTCCGCTCATCCAGTGCGAGTATGCCCATGCTATGGGTAACTCTATGGGTGGTTTTGCTGAGTACTGGCGCATCATACGCAAATACCCGAAGTATCAGGGAGGATTTATTTGGGACTTCGTTGATCAGGGCATGCGCAGCAAGAGCCGTGTGACAGGCAATGAGATTATGGCCTACGGTGGTGACTTCGGTCGCTATCCCGCCTCCGACCACAACTTCAACTGCAACGGTGTCATCGCAGCTGACCGCAGCTTGCATCCACATGCCTATGAGGTGCAGTACTACTATCAGGACATCTGGCTCACTGTCCCAGAGGGCAAGACCGTGCTTGACGGCGAGTTCGACCTCTACAACGAGTACTTCTTCCGCGACCTGTCAGATGTTGAAGTCGTAGTTGTATTTAGGGGGGCAAAGGACGGACAGGTGAAAGAGCAGGTCATGGAAATGCCATTCGCTTTGCGGTTGGCTCCACAGCAACGCCAGCACTTCACCTTGCCAGCCGACCAGCTGGCCGACTTCAAGCAACAGGCTGCCCAGACAGAGTGGTGTACCGTCGATGTCCTGTTCCGACTCAAGGCCGACCGCGGTCTGCTGAAGAAGGACGATGTGATTGCCAAGGCACAGTTCGAGGTGCAGCCATACAGCTATCCCGACGTAGCTCAGGTGATGGCCGCTGCCACTCCAGCTCCGGTTCAGGCTAAGAAGGGTGAGAGCGTTCAGCCAGCTGTCACTGTTGACGATGCACGTGCATGGCTGTCGCTGTCTGCCAACGGCGTGAAAGTTACTTGGGGCAAGTGGAGCGGCAATATCGAATACTATGACGTCAACGGTAAGGCTGTACTTGAGGATCGTCTCAGCGTAGAGCCTTCGTTCTGGCGCGCACCAACCGACAACGACTTCGGTGCAGGCTTCCAGAATCGCTTCGCTGCTTGGAAGAACCCAC
>JAFZQR010000090.1 GCA_017620295.1 Bacteroidaceae bacterium | reverse complement strand
TTTTCGGATGGGGATGCCGTAGCGTTCCTCGGCCAGTACAATCATGCGCTCGTAGGCATCACGAGCCATCTCGGTACGCTTCAAATCAAGTGACTTGAGGCGCAGCTCCTGCTTCAGGCGGTCTATCTCCTGAAGCAGCTCTTCCTTGTCTGGATCCTTCTTCATTTCCGTTACAGATGCCTGAGACATTAATACAACAGGCTTGTCTTTGACTGCAAAGGAACGAAGCCAATTTGAAATACTATGATGAGAAAGGCCTTTTTCTTTCTCAAAAGCACTCTTTGACTTACCTGAGGACAGATACTCTTTCAATAAGGCAAGTCGTTTTTCGTCTGTCATTTCCTTAACTTGGCGCATACTGGTTCACTTTTGCGGATTACTAAAGTGTCAACTTATTCAGTACACGTCAATCTGATGGGTTAAAACAGAAAAGTCTGTTCTTCAAGCAGGTGAAAGGTCTTGCGGTGGTGGTCGGTGACACCATATTGGGCTATCGCGTTACGGTGATCAACTGTGGGATAGCCCTTGTTCTTTCCCCATCGGTATTGCGGGAACTGCAAGTCGAGTTCCTTCATCAGGTCATCGCGATAAGTTTTGGCAAGAATGGATGCAGCGGCAATGCTCATGAAGGTGGCATCGCCCTTGATGATTGTATGAGCAGGTATAGTTACGTTGTTATCGCCATTTGGGTGATAGGGATACCAGCGATTACCATCAATTATTATATGCTCCGGGCGAACTTCAAGCTGGTCGAGAGCCCTTTGCATGGCTATAATGGAGCAGCGAAGTATGTTCCATTTGTCAATCTCCTGAGGCGAACACCATGCCACAGCCCATGCCACAGCATCGCGCTCTATCTCCTCACGCAACTGATAGCGCAGCCGCTCCGTAAGCTGCTTCGAGTCGTTCAGCATATCGTTAGTATAGTCATGAGGCAGGATTACAGCTGCAGCACAAACTGGTCCAGCCAAACATCCGCGACCAGCCTCATCGCAGCCAGCTTCAATAACGTCGGGAGTATGGTAAAGTGATAGCATTAGCTCTGTTCTTATTGTGTGCCACAAAAGTACAACAACTTTGACGAACATATAACCAAAGACGGATATAGCTGCCCTTGTTTTTCGTTTTTGCTTCGTTTTGTTGCTGATGACAATAATTATTGATAGTTTTGCGGTCAGAACATCTAGCTTTAATTTGACTATGAACGTCGAGAACAAATACATACGCTTCGACTGGGCTGTTAAGCGAATGCTGCGACAGAAGGCCAATCATGCTGTGCTGGAGGGACTCATCACAGTACTTATTGGCCAACCTACACACATTGTGGAGATACTAGACAGCGAAAGCAATCAAGACACAGAGGATGACAAGTTCAACCGCGTGGATGTAATGGCCAAGAACGACAAAGGAGAGTTGTTCATCGTTGAAGTGCAGCTGACACGCCAACTGTACTATCTTGAGCGCATACTCTATGGAGTGGCAAAGACCCTGACGGAGCATATCAAGCTAGGGCAGCTATACAACGAGGTTAAGAAGGTCTATTCCATCAGTATTGTATATTTCGACCTTGGTAAAGGGAGTGACTACCTTTATCATGGGCAGACAAAGTTCATTGGTGTACACACCAAGGACGAATTGCAAATCAGCACCAAGGAGAAGGATACTATCCAGATGAAAACTCCTGCGGACGTATTCCCAGAATACTACATCCTTAGGGTTAATGAGTTTAACGATGTGGCCAAGACTCCATTGGACGAATGGCTTGACTATCTGAAGAACGGGCATATTAGTGATGACACAAACGTTCCTGGTTTGTCAGAGGCAAAGGAACAGCTTCAGGTTATGACAATGACACCTTCTGACCGCCGCGCCTACGACAAGCACTTAGACGCCATCATGGTTCAAGATGACGTCCTGCTTACAGCCAAGATAGAGGGAAGAGCTGAGGGAAGAGCTGAGGGAAGAGCCGAGGGAAGAGCCGAGGGAAGAGCCGAGGGAAGAGCCGAGGGAAGAGCCGAAGCAACAAAGGACACAGCTGTCCGAATGAAGCAACTGGGTGCTGCCCCCGATTTCATAGCTCAAGTCACTGGTTTGACAATTCCTGAGATAGAAGCTCTTTAGATATTAACCACATATCAATAATGAAGTAGGCGACTCGCATTGAGCCGCCTACTTCATTATTGATATGTCCTTGGTCGTGATTGTTTACTCCTCGCGACGTGGACGACGCTCACCGCGCTCTGGACGCTCGCTGCGTTCACGGCGTGGACGAGCTGGACGCTCTACATAGCCTTCGGGCTTCGGGATAAGCACCTTGTGAGAAAGCTTGAACTTACCAGTCTTGGGGTCGATATCGATGAGTTTGACATTGATCTTGTCGCCCTCAGCCAATCCTGCTTCCTCTACTGTCTCCAGACGCTTCCAGTCAATCTCGGAGATGTGTAGCAGACCATCCTTGCCAGGCATGAACTCAACGAAGCAGCCATAAGGCATCACGCTGCGAACTATACCTTCATAAACCTCACCCACCTCAGGTATTGCCACGATGGCACGTATCTTGGCGATGGCAGAGTCAATGACCTCCTTGTTGGGACCTGACACCTGAACCTTGCCCACACCGTCAACTTCATCAATGGTGATGGTAGCGCCAGTGTCCTCCTGCATGCCCTGAATGATCTTACCACCAGGACCGATGACAGCTCCAATAAACTCCTTAGGTATGATAATCTGCTCGATGCGAGGCACATGGGGCTTGAGTTCTGGACGAGGCTCAGCAATGGTCTCGGTCAGCTTGCCGAGGATGTACTCACGGCCCTGCTTAGCCTGCATAAGTGCCTTCTCCAGTATCTCATAGCTGAGGCCGTCACACTTGATATCCATCTGAGTGGCGGTGAGACCGTCGCGTGTACCTGTGGTCTTGAAGTCCATGTCGCCAAGGTGATCCTCATCACCGAGAATGTCGCTCAGGACAGCATACTTGTCCTCACCTGGGTTCTTGATGAGACCCATAGCTATACCGCTCACAGGCTTTAACATTGGCACACCCGCATCCATCAGAGCCAAGGTGCCGGCACATACGGTAGCCATTGAGCTGGAACCATTGCTCTCCAGTATGTCACTTACCACGCGGACAGTATAAGGATAGTCGGCAGGTATCTGACCCTTGAGGGCGCGCCATGCCAGATGTCCATGACCTATCTCACGGCGACCTACGCCGCGCTGTGCCTTAGCCTCGCCAGTGCTGAACGGAGGGAAGTTATAGTGGAGCAGGAAACGCATGTAGCTGTGGTCAAGCACATCGTCAACGAGTTTCTCGTCGAGCTTGGTGCCGAGCGTAACGGTTGAGAGGCTCTGTGTCTCACCACGGGTGAAGATTGAGCTTCCGTGAGGACCAGGCAGCGGACTAACCTCGCACCAGATAGGACGGATGTCAGTTGTCTTACGTCCATCGAGACGGATGCCCTCGTCCAGTACGCAGCGGCGCATAGCATCGCGCTCCACATCGTGATAGTAGCGGTCTATGAGTGCATTCTTCTCTTCGAGTGTAGCAGCGTCCATATCAGGATTGGACTCAGCATAGGCTACCTTGAAGTCCTCACGAATCTTCTCGAAAGCCTCAGCACGTGCATGCTTTTCAAGAGCCTGCTTTGTAACATCGTAGGCTGGCTGATAGCAGGCAATCTGTACGTTCTGACGCAGCTCCTCGTCGTTCACCTCATGGCAGTACTCGCGCTTCACGTCCTTGCCAAGCTCCTTGGCCAGTTCCTTCTGCAGACGGCACATAGGCTTGATAGCTTCGTGAGCGACCTTCAGAGCCTGAAGCAGGTCTTGCTCAGACACTTCCTTCATCTCACCTTCCACCATCATAATGTTCTCTTCGGTAGCACCAACCATGATGTCCATATCGGCACTCTTCATCTGCTCATAGGTCGGGTCAACGATATACTCACCATTGACACGAGCCACACGCACCTCAGAGATAGGACCCTCGAATGGGATGTCGGAGCAGCTAAGTGCAGCTGAAGCTGCGAAACCAGCCAAAGCATCAGGCATATCAATGCCATCTGCGCTGAACAATATAACGTTTACATAAACCTCAGCGTGATAGTTGCTGGGAAAGAGGGGGCGCAGAGCGCGGTCAACCAAACGGCAAGTGAGGATTTCATCATCCGAGGCCTTGCCCTCGCGCTTGGTGAATCCTCCAGGGAACCGGCCAGCTGCGGCATATTTCTCGCGATATTCTACTTGTAACGGCATAAAATCTGTACCTGGCACAGCATCCTTCGCTGCACACACGGTAGCCAGAAGCATGGTGTCACCCATGCGCAGCATCACCGACCCATCGGCTTGCTTGGCCAGCTTGCCTGTCTCGATGCTGATAGTACGTCCATCGGGCAACTGAACTGTCTTCGTGATAATGTTCATCTTTTCTTGTAAAAAACGTCAATAAAATGTATGTGTATTTGTAAAAACGCCGCAAAGTTACTACAATCCTTTGATTTAACGGTCAATAACATATGCTTTTTATGCTATGTTAACGGCATAACATATCATCAAGCGGCAGTTTTTTTGCCTTTTCCTTGCACGATACCCATCTTTGCACTACCTTTGCAGCGCAAAACAGATGGAGCATTCCTCCCGATGAATTGCGATTGGACTTGTAGCTCAGTTGGTTAGAGCAACAGACTCATAATCTGGAGGTCATAGGTTCAAGCCCTATCTGGTCCACACAAAAACGGCAATCTGCGAATATCGCAAGTTGCCGTTTTTCATTATTTATTCTGTTACCAGTACTTTCCTTTGCCCAATTACATAAATGCCAGGAGTGGATGCCGACAGATGCTGACAGCCCGACAAATCATAGATGGCATCTGAAGAATGGACTGGCCCGTCCTTCACAGCACTCACGGCAACTGCTTCAACCAAATCCACTGTCATGTAATCAATATCCGGCATCCAGCCAGTGCTGTTACTGAGCCGTACAGTGTTCACGCCCTCTTTGAGGCTTACTTCCACGCTTCGAGTTCCAACACTGTTCCAACTGGATGATTTCAGTGAGGTCAGTTTCTTTACATCCTGGCCGTTTACTGTCAGTTGTGCGGCACGAGCCTCTCCAGATATGACACCGAAGGTGAGACGATATCGGCCTGCCACAGGACAATAGACATCGCGCCACTCCAGATAGTTGTCCTTGCTGTTGCCCAGCCACCCCACCTTGCATCCGCCAGAGGCGTAGTCGGCATCGTCATATATGCCACTCGGCAGAGCCTGGTTGTTCTGGAGTTCCTGATAGTTACCAATGAATGCCGTTTCAGCTTCATAAAGACGACGCATCAAACGTTGTTCTGCTGTAGCCACATAGATAGCTGTTCCGTGTGCGGGCAACTCCACCTGAAACGTTTCCTCTGCTGTACCAACATCACGTCGTTTGAAACAGTCACGCAGTGCGACTGTACCACCAAGCTCCATTGCGGAAAAATCCACGGCCACTGTCTGCACCTCATCAGTGGGGTTATAGACAGCAAAAGCACGTTTGTTTCCGAACCTTGTCTCCACATCCTTCACCAGAACGTAGCAGCCACCGATATGCTGGCAAACGTATGCCTGCAGATGAAGTGAGTCTTGATTGAGAGCTATCAGCTCCTTGTTCTTCAACAAGGCCAGGGGTGTACTTTTTATCTGCGCCATATCACAACCAATGAGCAAAGGCGACGACATTATACACCACATTCCAAAATGTGTCTTATCCTCCTCTGCTGTCATTGAACGTCCCACCTCTAGCATGTCCATATCATTGTAGCGGCCACCGTAGCAATAAGCTGAGAGATAGAGGTTCTCCTTGATAATACCTTTGACGCTTTCCCATCCGTCATAGATGTCGCCTGTGGTTCGCCACGAGAATGCAACATCGTTAATCCATGTACCAGGATAAGCCCACCGGCAGGCATTCATTCGCACATTCGTACGTCCTGTGTTTCGTATGGCCTCGGCAATGGCTGTGTAACGTTCACGCTCGTCTAGCACCAGATGGTCGTCGTTATGATACCATGAGCCTCCACAGAAATCCACTTTAATGAAGTCGAACCCTAGTTCCTTAAAGAAGAAGTCGGCATCTTGCTGGTCGTGTTCATAGAGTCCCACGCCACGGCCTATGGTGTCGCCATTAAACTTACTGCCACAGGTGTTGCGTCCTGCATCACTATAGATACCAGCCTTCAATCCTTTGCCATGTATATAATCCACCACGCCTTGAAGTCCTTTTGGGAAGCGTGTCGGATGTATGAGCAACTGCCCTGTCTCTTTGTCACGCCCCCCGAAATAGCCATCGTCAATGTTGATATACTCATAGCCTGCCGCTTTCAGTCCTTTTGTGACCATGGCATTGGCTTGCTGCCGTATTAGTGCATCACTGATATTCACTCCGTATGTGTTCCATGAACTCCACCCCATTGTGGGTCCGTCAGTGTTGGGCGTTACCTCTGTCTGTGCAGTCGAAACAAGCACTGCAGCCACCAAGGTGGCGATTGTTGAAAACAGTTTTTTCATTTCAGTATATATGCTAATTGTCATTATCTACAAGAACCTTCCTGCCGCCCACAATATACAATCCTCCGTGCTGCATGGAAGTAACGCGGCGACCACTCAGGTCATATACAAAGCGGGCCTTATTTGTTGTGTTGCCATTGGAACTGACATCATTGATGCCTGTTAGGTCAGAATCGGCTTCTATACCTATCTCCGCCGCCGAACTCCATGCGTTACCGTTAATTTCGCTCAGAGCCACAAACTTCATGAAACGTGCAGGTGTAGCATTCGAGAGCGATGCTGTCTGCAATGCCGCAGTGTTTTTGAATTCACCCTTTACCACAGCCTTGCCCCATGTCTCGCCATCCAGCGACAGATAGACCTCATAGCCTTTTACCATGCCATTCTGTGTTCCATCCTGACGTGCAAGATATGTGAAGGCCGTAACGTTATAAATACGTTTCATATCTACAACGATATTGTGCGGGCATTCAGGAGTAGTGCCTCCATACTCTGTGTGCCAGAAGGTCTCTGGCTTACCGTCAAATGCGAGTCGAGCCTCATTGCCACCATGCTGGCTATCCGTGCTGACCAGTTTCCATGCACTCTTGCTGATGAACAAGCCAAAGCTATAGTCCCTCTTGGGGCTGTCCATGAATCCTTCAGCTGTGCAATAAGCTGTGATTGAACAGGCCTCCTTTTGCAGGAATGTGGTCGAGTATTGAACATAGTCGCCTCCATCGATGCTGTACCAGATAGTGGCATTCTTAGTCGTGGTAGTCATCTTGATGCGACCAGTTGATAGCCGCTCACAACTCACGGGCTGGCACACAGGCATATCCACGCGGGCCTTTGCAGCAGCATCATCGCCTGCACTGAGCGGCATGATGAAGAAGCGAAGGGATGTGTCAGCAGCTTTCAGTTCATATTTAGCCATCACGTCAGAGCCGCAGCTGGCGTTGCCCAGTCCGCGTGTGCATGCATCCAACGACACCACTGTTGTCTGACAGGGCTTGAACTGATAGGTATGCTTGGCGCGGTTGTTGCGGTCGGTATAGTTGTCCTCAGGACGGAAATGAACTGCAGATGCAGCCATCTGATCGGGTGCAACAAAGAGTAACCCTTGTCCGTTGTCGTTAGTGAGTGAAAGCCAACGCACATCCTGTTTAGTGCCATGTTCCTGAGGCATGATGAAATCCTCCCGCTGCG
The DNA here is from genome assembly GCA_017620295.1 of Bacteroidaceae bacterium. Lineage (GTDB taxonomy): Bacteria > Bacteroidota > Bacteroidia > Bacteroidales > Bacteroidaceae > Physcousia. The sequence continues at coordinate 22,375 of JAFZQR010000090.1, read as the reverse complement.
CGGTCACAGTACTATTATAGATGGCAGGCAGACAGGCCTCTTTACGATCGCGATAGCTATCCCACGGGCCACAGCCAAACCAGCTCAGCTGTTCCATTGCGGCAGGCATCTCAAGTCGGAAACCAAGCTTAGGAATGACGGCACCCGTAGCCGATGGACGTATGAATGCGTTCACCATCAAGGTGGCGTCAGCACAGACTATCACATTCATGCTCACATCGAAAGTGTTACCATTCTTGCCCGTATAGGTACTCTTGAGGTTGACTGTGGCCGTCTGTCCGTCGGCAGAAGAGATCACCTCTGCGCCTTTACCTTTTACAGTTAGTTTGCGCAATCCCATATTATCCCAGCTCTCGCACTGCCGTCCATCGTTGTCAGTGGGCAAACGGAATGCATTAAGCAGCAACGGTTTTGACAGCATCTGAGTTCCGTCATAGACATAACTCGTGAGTGTTCCCTGACTCTTGCTGAAAGTCACACTGAAACGTGAGTTGGACAAAGTAATAGAAGTCTGACTTTCGTCAATACTTAATGCTTCAGAAGAGGATGGCACATACATTGGTTTAGTTGCTACATTCACAGGCAGCTTCTCCTCCGCTACGACATAGCCAGCCTCAGCCCACAATGTAGCTGTTCGCTGCTTGGCTATGAAATGTATGAAAGTCTCCTGTGCTGCATCGATGACCGACAGAGGAGAGAGGTCTATCGTGATGGTTGCGCTGTCGCCAGCAGCCACCTCTTGGTCTATAGGGCCACTGGCTACAACCGTGCCGTACTCGTCCATCAGTTCATATCTCACATCGTATGTTGTGGAAGGCAGGAAAGCCATCTTGTTGCGCACCCTGAACTTCGACGACCCAACGGCCTTGAATTCCAATGGCTGATAGACCTTCTTAGTATTATAACACTTCGAGGTGAAGCTCCAATCGGGACGGACTAGACCATTGATGCAGAAATTGCCATGATTGGGAGAGTCTCCGAAGTCACCTCCATAAGCCCAATAACTGGCTCCAGAAGAGCTGGTCGCGAGAAGTCCCTGATCCTTGAAGTCCCATATAAACTCTCCAGCCAGACAAGGATAATAGTCGTAAAGATCAAACATCTCACGTACATTACCCATTGAATTGCCCATCGAATGACTGTTCTCACACTGTACATGTGGACGCTGTCCCGACTTTCCCTTACGCTCCGACCCGATACGCTCTATAGTGCTGTGATCGGCATACATGGTACTGCTGACATCGGCATAGTCGCTGTTGCCTTCATAGTGGGTGAGGCGTGTATTGTCAAGTGCCTTCACAGCCTCCGATACATATCTGAAGTTCTCGCCTCCACCCGACTCATTACCATACGACCACATGAAGATGCACACATGGTTGCGCAACCAGCGTATCTGGTTCTCTGAGCGTTCAACCATTGCAGGACGGAAGAGTTCAAGCGACGACAGCTTCTGATAGGCATGGCACTCCACATCGGCCTCGGCCAGCACATATAGCCCATACTTGTCGCACAGGTCATAGAACACAGGGTCGTTGGGATAGTGTGATGTACGCACTGCATTGATGTTAAGGCGTTTCATGGTACGTATATCCTCTTCTATCTCCTCATCCGTTATAGCGCGTCCGTTCACTGGACTGAAGTCATGGCGGTTCACACCATGAAACACCATGCGTTTACCGTTTATGATGAGTGCACCGTCGGCTCGGATGCCAACCTCACGGAAGCCCACCTTGCTGCCGCGCAGGTCAATGGTGTTACCACTACCGTCCTTGAGCGTCAGCACAAGGTCATAAAGGTTGGGAGTCTCAGCACTCCACAGTCGCGGTGCCGTAACATCCATCTCCAGTGTAAGTTCTGCTGTAGCCGGCTGCGACACCGATGCTATAGGTGAGTTGTTGTCAAGAATCTTCGCTTCCACGGTAGCCCCTATGACATTCTCCAATCCTGTCAGCTTAACACTAACACGTGCCTTGGCATTCACATAGTCGTCATCAAGATCCGTGGTGAAAAAGTAGTCGCGTATCTGGCTCTTTGGAGCAGCCCACAGGAAACCGTGACGCTGTATGCCTGTCAGTCGCCAATAGTCTTGACACTCCAGGAAGGAACCGCTAGTGAAACGATACACCTGTAGTGCTATGCTGTTCTCCCCTGTAACAACATAGTCTGTTATCTTGAACTCTGAAGGTACGTATGAATCCTCACTGTAACCCACACGTTGTCCATTGACCCACAGATAGTAGCCATGTCCCACTCCGTTGAAGCGCACATAGATGTCACGCCCGTCCCAGTTTGAAGGTATGGTGAAAGTGCGACGATACGTACCCACCGGGTTCATCATGTCACCTTGATAGGTGAACCCCCATGGACGATCAGCCATTACGCTGAAAGTGGTCTGATCAAAAGAGAATGGATAAGCAACGTTGCAGTAAAGTGGCTTATCCCATGCCTTGCCGTGATTAAGGCCCCATACCTGCCAGCTTGAAGGGACGTCAATGTCTGTCCATGCCGCATCGTCATAGTCCTTGCTGCACATATCATCGGTAGCTTTTGATGGCGTTCCAACCCATTGGAACTTCCACTGTCCGTCAAGCGACTGATACCAAGGTGACAATGTCATATCATTCTGCGCTACATCGCTCTCTGATGCTAGAGGAATGCCCACCGTGTGAGACATCTCACGGTTCACACTTGTTATACTGGGGTCATTCCATTCTTTGCCCGTCTGAGCCGTTGCTGAAACGCTGCAACAAAGTGTTACAGCAAGCGAAATGAACAGGTTGCTTAGTGTACAGAGCCTAGCCTGCTTCGACTCTATAGAAGTTTGAAGGGGAATAATCATAAATTAAACAAGGATTATAATACTATATCACAGACAAAGATGCTGACTTTATTTCAACCATGCAAGTTTCTTAGCCCTTAGATATACTATTGCTGCCATTTATTGCGATAAATCGTTGCCATACAGCTCATATAGTGTCGCATTGCTGCTAAATTGTGTTAAAAAAGATACGTGGTATTTTGATTAGCCTTACCTTTGCACTGCACATATGAAAATGTCACAGGACATCTTAAGGGTTCCGCTCACGGCGGAGTCCTTTGTTTTTGTCATTTTCCCAACCAGATAACTAACAACAAACAAAGATATGTCATACATGACCCAGAAGGGCTACGACAAGCTCGTGGCCGAACTCCACCAGCTGGAAGCGGTGGAGCGTCCCAAGGCATCGGCGGCAATAGCCGAGGCGCGTGACAAGGGAGATTTAAGTGAGAATTCAGAGTACGATGCAGCCAAGGAGCATCAGGCTATGGTGGAAATCAAGATTACCCAGCTCAAGGCAACCATTGGAGCTGCCAAAATCATCGACACCAGCAAGCTGAATGCTGACACCGTGCAGATACTGAGCCGCGTGGAGCTGAAAAATGTCAAGAACAATGCCAAGATGGCCTACACCATTGTATCTGAGACTGAAGCCAACCTGCGCGAAGGAAAGATCAGCGTCAAGACACCTATAGCACAAGGACTGCTTGGCAAGAAAGTTGGCGATATAGTCGATATCAAGGTGCCACAGGGCACTATCCAGCTAGAGGTTCTAGGAATAAGCTTTGAGGAATAACAGACATTTGCAATTGTAAAAGTAAATCGTCAAATTGTAAATTGTCAAATTGTCAAATGTAATCATGTCCATATTCAGTAAGATAGCAGCTGGGGAGATACCCAGCTACTGCTGCGCACAGAACGAGGAGTTCTATGCCTTTCTTGACATCAATCCCTTACAGAAGGGGCACACTCTTGTCATTCCTCGCCGCGAAGTTGACTATATCTTCGACTTGGAAGATGACGAGATTGGTCGTATGCACATCTTTGCAGCCCATGTGGCTCGCGCCATTAAGCAGGTCATTCCCTGTGTTAAGGTAGGGGTGGCTGTACTTGGTCTTGAGGTACCCCACGCTCATATCCACCTCGTACCTATGCAGAGTGAGAAGGATATGCGCTTCACCAATCCTAAGCTGGAGTTCACTGCCGAGGAGATGCAAGCTACAGCCGATGCTATCCGCGCAGCCTTCGAAGCAGAATAAGGATGTATTACGCATTAGCAGCCATATTAGGCATCATAGTTGGTGGCTTTGTGGGTTGGCTTTACGCTAACCACAAAGCCATTATGCTTTCTGTACGTTTGCAGGTACAGGAGAAACAGCTGGCCGACCAGCTCAACGCACATCAACAACAGCTGGATGCAAAGACTCAGCAGCAGGAGGCTTTGGAGAAGTTGTATCAGCAGCAGATTGCCGATCTCAAGGCTCACTATCAAGAACAACAGCAGAAGCAACAGGATGCACTCAGCACACAGTTCAAGTTGCTTGGCGAACAGATGCGCACTGCATCCGAGCAGGTGCTGAAGGAACGCGCTACCGAGTTGGCAGAGGTGAACCGCGACAAGTTGTCAACCATCCTCATCCCTCTACAGACCGACCTCAAGCAGATGCGTGAGGCTGTTGCGAAAAGCGAGGCTGAACATACGGAGCGCATGACACGTCTTGACCAGTCAATCAAGGAGAACCTGCGACAGTCGCAGGTGGTGGGTGAACGCGCCAACAGTCTCACACAGGCACTGCGCGGCGACAACAAGCAGCAAGGCAACTTCGGTGAGATGCGCCTGCGACAGCTGCTAGAACAACTTGGGTTACAGGAGGGATTACAGTTTGAGGAACAGCAGGCCATGCGCAACGATGCCGGACATCTCATGACCGATGAGGACGGACATCGTCTCATACCCGATGTGATACTGCACTTCCCCGATGACCGCGACGTAATCATCGACTCCAAGGTGTCGCTTACAGCATACGAGGCCTACTTCGCCGCCACCTCTGATGCCGAGCGCGACCTCCAGCTCAGGCGGCATGTAGCCTCACTGCGCTCTCATGTGAACGAGCTTTCGCGCAAAAACTACTCTGCCTATATCCGTCAGGGACACAAGCGACTAGACTTTGTGCTGATGTACGTATTCAATGACGGAGCTGTCAACATTGCCACAGCCACCGACCGCACTCTATGGCAGGAGGCTTACGACAAGGGTGTTTATATTGTAGGCACACAGAACCTCTACATGACGCTCCGTGTGCTGGAACTGATGTGGCGACAGCAACAGCAGGTTGACAACCAAGAGGCTATCATGGAGAAAGCCTCTGAGATTGTGAACCGTGTACAATTGTTCTATGAGCGCTTCGAGAAGGTTGATGCACAACTGACCAGCACACGCAAAGCCTTCGACGACCTGCGCGGCATCACAGCCCAAGGCGGGATGAGTATCACCACAGCAGCCCGCCAACTCATAAAGCTAGGAGCCAAGGAAAACCCAAAACGCAAGCTAAAGCTCGGCCCCGACCCCTCCAATGATATAGGGGAATCACCATCCTCGGATTTACTGGAAGCTCAATAGTTTTTTATTGAGGTCATCTACAACAATCAATGAGGTATTCTAATTTCAATTGGCTTAACAGCTCTTTTATAGGTCTTGTCACCATCTCGAATGGCAATGAGCCAGGCTGAGAAAGAACGTTTGGGGTTATCCTGCCCAGCCTCGTATAGATAGACTTCAAAGGCACACCTCCTGACCTCTTCCGAAGGGAGTGGCTGGCACGAAGAGGCCTTGCGCAGTGGACCGCTGATGACCTCAATGTGGACATCTTTGGGAACGCTGATGGAAACCGTCTTTCAGCGTTCATGCCGTCGAATGAAGTGCTTATTGCCGTCACACGAATACAATCATGCTGATGTATGAATCTGTTCACACTTGTGAATTTAGATATTCACACTTGTGAACAGGTTCTTGCAACGTGCAGAGTGAATTCGAATGCCGCGACAACAGTATTGTTTTCGCCTGATGACAATACATTTACATGGGATAAAGTGGGGGTAGATAATGGAATTATGAGTACTTTTGCGGAGATATTCATCATTCGTCATTAATCATTCGTCATTAATCATTCGTCATTAATCATTCGTCATTAATATTCATTAGTATGACTCCATTGGTAAGCATAATCATGGGTAGCACGAGCGATCTGCCTGTGATGGAGAAGGCTGCGGCTTTCCTGAACGAACAACAGATTCCTTTTGAGATGCAGGCTCTGTCGGCGCATCGTACACCCGCTGATGTTTCTGCGTATGCCCGTCATGCCGAACAGCGTGGCGTGAAAGTCATCATTGCAGCTGCTGGCATGGCTGCAGCCCTGCCTGGTGTGATAGCCGCTCAAACTGAGCTGCCAGTGATTGGTGTACCTATCAAGGGTATGCTCGATGGATTGGACGCCCTCTTGTCGATAGTTCAGATGCCTCCAGGTATTCCTGTGGCTACCGTAGCTGTGAACGGAGCGTTGAACGCTGCCGTGCTGGCTATGCAGATGCTGGCCTTGAGCGATGCCGCAATAGCAGAACGGCTGAAGAGCTACAAGAGCGGATTGGCCAAGAAGATTGTCAAGGCGAACAACGAACTGGCAGAAGTGAAATACGACTATAAGACAAACTAGCCATGAGACGGAAGACCCACGAAGTGAAGATAGGCAAGTTGCGCATAGGCGGCGAGAACCGTGTGGCTGTGCAGAGCATGACCACCTGCTCTACGCTGGACACGGAGGGCTGCATAGCTCAGGCCATACGTATCATAGAGGCCGGCGGAGAGCTTGTACGCCTGACCACGCAGGGTGTGCGTGAGGCTGAGAACCTGCGCAACATCAAGGCGGGCCTTGCGGAGCGGGGCTATGGTGACATCCCGCTGTGTGCAGACGTACACTTCAACCCCAATGTGGCCGACGTTGCCGCCACCATAGTGGAGAAGGTGCGCATCAACCCTGGCAACTATGTCGATCCTGCCCGCCAGTTCAAGACATTGGAATATACGAATGAGGAGTACAGAAAGGAGCTGGCCCGACTGGATGAACGTTTCTGCCGCTTTCTTGCTATATGCAAGGAACACGGTACAGCCATTCGCATCGGTGTGAACCACGGTTCGCTCTCGGACCGCATCATGTCGCGCTATGGCGATACGCCCGAAGGCATCGTTGAGAGCTGTATGGAGTTCCTGCGTATCTGCGAGCGCGAGCAATTCAAGGATGTGGTAGTAAGCATCAAGGCATCGAACACAGTTGTGATGGTTCAGAGTGTGCGTCTTCTGTGTCGGCAGATGGAGCTGGAAGGCATGGATTATCCGTTGCATCTAGGCGTTACGGAAGCTGGCGAGGGCGAAGACGGTAGGTTGAAGAGTGCCGTTGGCATCGGTGCATTGCTCATCGATGGCATCGGCGACACCATCCGTGTGAGCCTCAGCGAGGAGCCTGAATGTGAGATTCCTGTGGCGCAGAGCATTCTGCAAGCAGCCCGCGTCCAGATGCACAAGACGGAGTACATTTCCTGTCCAGGTTGCGGACGTACGCTCTACGACATGCAGGAGACGATACGCCGCATCAAGGCTGCCGTTGAAGAGAAAGCCAAGACCAATCCTCGTTATCGCACTCTCAAAATAGGCATCATGGGCTGTATTGTCAACGGTCCTGGTGAGATGGCGGATGCCGACTACGGCTACGTTGGAGCCGCCCGTGGCAAGGTGAGCCTCTATCGAGGCAAGGAGTGCGTGGAAAAGAACATTCCGCAGGAGGAGGCTGTAGATAAGCTGATAGCCCTGATTGACAAGACAATGTGAAATGGACAATGGACAATGGATAATGTAAAATATAAAATATAAAATAATGTAATATGACACAGCCATTACTGATTTACAATACACTGAGCCGCACAAAGCAGCTCTTCAAGCCTGTAACGCCAGGACGTGTGGGCATGTATGTTTGTGGCCCCACCGTCTATGGTGACGCCCACCTCGGTCACGCACGGCCGGCCATCACCTTCGACCTGCTGTTCCGCTACCTTCAGCATATTGGCTATAAGGTACGCTACGTGAGGAACATCACAGACGTGGGTCATCTGGAACATGATGCCGACGAGGGTGAGGACAAGATAGCCAAGAAGGCACGTCTGGAACAGCTGGAGCCGATGGAGGTTGCACAGTACTACACCAACCGATTCCACGATGCGATGTCGCGCCTCAATTGCCTGCCACCATCGATTGAACCACATGCAACAGGTCATATAATTGAGCAGATACAGCTGGTGAAGGAGATCCTGGACAACGGCTATGCCTACGAGAGCCAAGGGTCGGTCTATTTCGACGTGGAGAAATACAATGGGAAGTACCGCTATGGCAAGCTTTCGGGTCGTAACCTGACCGACGTGATCAACAACTCACGTGAACTGGACGGCCAAAGCGAGAAGCACAATCAGGTTGACTTTGCCCTGTGGAAGGCAGCACAGCCAGAACATATCATGCGCTGGCCTTCACCTTGGAGCGACGGTTTCCCCGGCTGGCACTGCGAATGCACCGCTATGGGTAGGAAGTATCTTGGCGCACACTTCGACATCCACGGCGGAGGCATGGACCTCGTGTTCCCACACCATGAATGCGAGATAGCTCAGGCTGTGGCTTCACAGGGCAGTGATATGGTCAACTACTGGATGCACTGCAACATGGTCACCATAGGCGGACAGAAGATGGGTAAGTCGCTTGGCAACTTCATCACGCTGAACGAGTTCTTCAACGGCACACATGAGAAGCTCACTCAGGCCTATTCACCGATGACCATACGCTTCTTCATACTACAGGCCCACTATCGCTCAACCGTCGATTTCAGCAACGAGGCCCTGCAGGCAGCCGAGAAAGGGCTGCAACGTCTCATGGGTGCCGTCAGCGACCTGAAGCGTATTGTGCCATCCAAGCAGAGCGATGAACAGACACACAAGGTAGTAAGCGAGCTGCGCCAGAAGTGCTACGACGCCATGAACGATGACCTTGCATCGCCGTTGGTTATCAGCCACCTGTTTGATGCATCTACGGTAATAAACAAGATATTAGACCACAAGGCCACCATCAGCGAAGCTGACCTGAAGGAACTCTCTGACACGATTCACCTCTTTGCAATCGACATCCTAGGTTTAACCGCAGACACATCTGCTACGAATGCCGCACGTGAGGAAGCTTTTGGTCATGTGGTTGACATGCTGCTAGAGCAACGCGCCATAGCCAAGCAGAACAAGGACTGGGCGACGAGTGACAAGATACGTGACTCGCTGGCAGAGCTGGGATTTGAGGTCAAGGACACCAAGGACGGCGCCACTTGGGTGCTGAATAAGTAAGCCCGTCCCCTCCCCAGGGAGGGGAGTACTAGCGCAAAGAAAGTTGAAATGCAGATTTAATACTTAACCAGCTATGAACAGAATTTTTCTTTTGATGCTGGCCATCGTTCTCGCTATTCAAGTAAGAGGACAGGCCGTCATATTCCCGCAAGCCCAGCAAGCAGGAATAGCGCAAGTCTGCAGTTCTGACAACGTATATACCCTGTACAACGACCTACTCTCGGCCAGCTTTCGCGTAGCTGAAGGGAAACTTGTCTTCGATGGATGCGAAGCGATGGGACTCAAGGCTGGCACAGAACTGTTCCGCATCGTCCTTGGCAACGGCTCTGAAATCAGTGCTTCAGAAATGACGATGGGAGAGGTGACCACCACGACATTAGAAGGCGACAGCACAGCCGCCAAAGCATCCTTGCGTCTGCCAGGAAAAGCCATCGCGACAACATTCACATACAGGAACCTGACGATGACTTGGCGCGCCGTGCTTCGCGACGGCTCCCACTATCTCCGCACGGAACTCACCCTGACCGCTACTGCCAATGTGACGTTCAGGTCGGTCATTCCGATGATCTACACCGTTGACAACAGCAGCAGCACACAGGCTCCTGTCGTTGTGGGCAACACACGCGGTGCAGTCATAGCCAGCGACAGGATATTTGCAGGCTTGGAAACACCGATGGGAAAGAACACCATTGTTGGTGCCATAAGTACAGAACCCTTCGCATACAGCGGATGGACAAGCTCAACATTCTCCTGGGAGCCTGGCACTGAAACACCTCAAGGAATCCTCAAGCTTGGTTTGCCTGCAAGCGGTATCATGGGCTTGCAGGGTTATCTTGCTATACTTGAGGGCGGCAAACAGACGGTGACCTTCCAGTACACCAGTGGAAACCACCGGTTGGACATTGCCGGTGTGGATGTCGTTGACCCTGTTACCGGCAACGTTGTAGCCAGTGACTATCACAAGGGCTACACAGGCGGTGCAAAGTCCAACAATGTTTACAGATTGAACATTCCCGCACCAGGTTATTACCTAGTCCGCTATTTCCGTGATACCGTGACAGACGGACAAAGCAACTTCAACAGCAATGGCACCATCACATGGAGTTGCAGCGTTCTGGCACCCGAGCTGCTTTTCGACGGCAACACCGAAGCCAACAGCCTGCCAACAGCTGCTGTTGAGGTGACAGCACCTCTGCTGGAAGCTGGTGCCACCCGCACCGACACCTGGAATACGTCAGCATGGAGTACGCCAGCGGATGTACCGTCACGAATCAACGAACTGGGCTATACCTCCGACAAGATCAAGGTAATGCAAAAGGCTGTAGGCTTCTCACGCAGTGATGGAACCTTCAACGCACAGTTCATGTATGCATCAGGTTCGCATGGTCTGACTATTGCCGGTGTTGACCTGATTGATGCTGACGGCAACGTCGTAGCCTCCGACTACCATCGTGGTTTCTCTGGTACGGCAAAGACGGATAATAACTATACCTTCGTTGTGCCAGCAGCCGGCGACTATACCTTACGCTACTTCGCTGTTCTGAGTCCCGACGGCTCAGACAACACTTCAACAGGTAACATCAACCTAAGCTACACGAAGACATACTATTACCATCTGCCAGCACCAACGGAGACAGCCATTCAGGGCGAGTGGAGCAGACAGACGACCTTGGCTGCCGGTAAGACATGGAACGTTAGTGCCGTTGTAGGACTCATTGCTCCTGGTCAAGCCCGCCGCTCATTCTTGTGCTACAGCGAGCGTGAGAGAGCCGTACCTTGGAGAGCGTTCCCCATGTATAACTCTTGGTTTGAGCTGAACATCGACCGCAACAACGACCAGAACTACACAGGCAACTTCAACGAGGCACAATGCTTAGATGTCCTAGACCAATGGAAGACCCATCTCTTCGACAAATATGGTGTGGGTATAGGAAGTTTTGTATGGGATGACGGTTGGGACACATACGGCACATGGGAGTTCAACAGCAATTTCCCGAACGGTTTCCAGAACATTGACAACAAGGCATGGGCCATGAACTCACAGATTGGTGCATGGCTCGGCCCCGTGGGTGGCTACGGCCAAAGCGGCAACTATCGCCGCAGCTATTGGAGTGGCAAGGGTGGTATGCAGCTATCCAACCCTGACTACTACAATGTGTTCCTCACCCGCACAAGCTATATGCTCAACAACTATCACTTCAATTTCTTCAAGTTCGATGGCATCAGCGCCCAGTTCAGTGCTACAGGGCCCGATGCAGGAGCCACGGGTGAGGAGAATGCAGAAGCCATCATCGATATTGAGCTGAAACTGCGCGAGGTGAAGCCAGACGTGTTCTTCAACACCTCCGTAGGCACATGGGCTTCACCGTTCTGGTTCCAGGTGACAGATGCCGTATGGCGTCAGGAAAACGACTGGGGAACCATAGGCAATCAAGGCAACTCGCGTGAACAATGGATCACCTACCGAGACCGTCTCGTATATCAGAACTTCGTACAGAACTCACCACTCTGCCCTATCAACACGCTGATGACCCACGGCTTCATCCTCTCTAAATACGGAGGCGGAGTAGCTAACATGAGCAAGAACTACAACGATATAGTACGTGAGATGCGCTGTGCTTTTGCCTGTGGCAGTGGTATGGTGGAAGTGTATGCCGACTTTGCATTGATGAACTCCATCAATGGCGGAGCTTTGTGGGGCGACCTGGCAGAGTGTATAAAATGGCAGAAAGCTCAGGAGGACGTACTGCCCGACATTCACTGGGTTGGAGGCAATCCATGGGACGGCAGCCGTGCCAATGTCTATGGTTGGGCTGCATGGAATGGAAAGAAGGCCGTACTCACTCTGCGCAACCCATCGGCTACAGCTCAAACCTTCACCACAACACTGCGTGAAGCACTAGACATCCCAGCCTATATCCAAACCACTATCACCCTAAGCGATGCCTTCAAGCAGAAAAGCCTAAATGGCCTTTCACTAGACACCCCTATCGACATAGATACGCCACTGACATTCTCGCTGGCAGCATCGTCGGTTTATGTCTATAATGGAATAGACATTATGGGTACAGAGAACGCAATCCAAGCCATCGAAAGCACGAATGAAGGGCCGTCAGATAATAAGTGGTTTGACCTCTCAGGGCGCAGAATAAACGGCACACCCACCACAAGAGGTGTGTACATCAGAAACGGCAAGAAGGAATTGTTCAATAACTGAACATACATACTTTAGACAACGAATTAGGCGAATTATACAATCATATAATTCGCCTAATTTGTTGTCGTTCTCAGTTATCAGTTCTCTGCCGGAGCCTGGTCTATCAGCTCCATAAACTGGTCAAGCTTAGGAGTGATGATGATTTGTGTGCGGCGATTGCGCTGACGTCCAACCTCGGTGTCGTTAGGTGCGAGAGGGTTGTACTCGCCACGACCACCAGCCGTTAGGCGCTTTGGGTCAACGCCATACTGAGTCTGCAGAGCCTGAACCACACTGGATGCACGCAAACAAGAGAGGTCCCAGTTGTTGCGGATGTTGGTTTGTGAAATGGGTACATCATCTGTGTTACCCTCGATGAGGACATCATAGTCCTTGTAATCGTTGATAATCTTGGCAATCTTAGACAATGTCTCAGCCGCACGCTCGTTGATTTGGTATGATCCGCTCTTGTAAAGCATATTGTCAGCAAGAGAGATATACACAACACCCTTGAGTACCTGAACATCAACTTCGTTCAGTTCTTCACGTGAGAGTGAACGGGTGAGGTTGTTGGTCAGCACCATGTTGAGGGAGTCGCTGCGGTCCTTAGCCTCAACAAGCTGCTTGATGAAACGGTTGGAGGCATTGATTTCGTCAACAAGCTTGGAGATGTTAACATTGCCCTCGGCATTCTGACGTATGCTCAGGTCGAGAGAGTTCTGCAAGGTGGCGTAAGCCTGCTGCAAACGCTCGTTGTTGGCCCTAGCCTCAGCGAGGCGTTCCTCAAGGCTCTGGATTGTAGTGCGATTCTGAGCCAGTTGTGTTTGAGCCTCACGGTTCTCTGACATGAGTACGTTATAGTCAGACTGCAACTGGTTGTAGTTTCCCTGAAGTTCCATAAACTTCTTCTTGCTGGCACACGATGTGAGCAACAAGCCAGCGCAAATTGCGCAAATTAAATGTGTCTTCTTCATAATCCTATTTTTCTGTGTTTGGTAATATCGCCACGATATTTATGGCATTGCAAAGGAATGTCATTAGTTTGACGCAACCAAAACTTTATACCTTCTTTAATATTAAATCACGTTAAACACCATATATTTTAACCATTCATAAGCTATAAAAGCCGTATCTTTGACGTGATTAACCAATAATTTTCAATGAGATGCGTAAATCCATCATTGTTTGTTTAGCACTGATTCTCGGTGTCACCACATTGCACTCACAGGAACTATCATACACAGAGGCAGTGAACCTCTGTAAAACGACTAACCGCTCTTGGGTGAGCATTCACGACCCCTCAGTTATTCACACATCGGGGAGTACGTTCTATGCCATTGGTTCGCATCGTGGTTGGGGTATCAGCACTGACAATATGCAAAGCTGGCAAGGCTTGGACAACAGCAACCTCTTCGGGAAGGTCAACGATAATGGCATAGTCAGCCGTTGCGACTATGGTGATGCTTTCAGCACGAATGCCACAACCAAAGTCAAAGCTCTGGTAAACGGAAGTATTCAAGAGGTGGAGTTTGGCAACTTCGATGCTAAGGCATGGGCACATGCCTACCAGGAGAATTGGGACATAACGGGCAATATGTGGGCACCCGACATCGTGTATAACCAGACTATGAAGAAGTGGTGTATGTATATGAGCATCAACGGTGACGACTGGCATTCGGTGATTGTGCTGCTGACATCCAATTCGGTGACAGGTCCATACGTCTATCAGGGTCCTGTGACATACTCTGGCTTCATCAACGAAACCATACCGGAGATTTCCTGGAAGAAGACTGACCTTGAGATAGCTATCGGTGAACAGGCATCGTTGCCAGCCCGATACAACCGTAACAGGGATTGGGGAACATACTGGCCTAACAACATTGACCCCTGCAGCTTCTACGACGAGGATGGAAAGCTATGGCTGGCCTACGGCTCATGGAGCGGTGGCATCTTCATGCTCCAACTTGACAAGGAGACAGGTCTGCGCGACTACACCGTGACCTACCCTATAGAGAATGATGCAAGCGGACGCCCACTAAGCGACCCCTATTTCGGCAAGCGAATAGCCGGAGGCTACTACTCCAGCGGCGAGGGTCCCTACATACAGCATATTGGCAACTACTACTATCTGTTCATTAGCTACGGCGGCTTCGCGCCTGATGGCGGATATGAGATGCGTGTGTTCCGCTCGGAAAAGCCCGACGGTCCTTACGTGGATTCGCAAGGCGTATCGCCCATCTGCCCCAGATGGCAGAAGAACTTCGGGGCGGATGCTTCAACCGACATGGGCGTAAAACTGATGGGAGCCTACAACAACTGGGGAACTATGACCGTGGGTGAGTGCGCACAGGGCCACAACAGTGCAACAGTAGATAACAAGGGCAGAGCTTTTGTGGTGTATCACACAAAATTCAACGACGGTACAATAGGCCATAAAGTGCGTACACACCAGCTGTTCGTGAACCAGCAGGGCTGGCTCGTGGCTGCCCCATTTGAGTTTGACGGTGAGACGGAAAACAACGACAGTATTGCCAAACGCTGCCTTTTCACGAAGAGCCAGATAGCAGGAACCTACAAGGTGCTGATACACAAATACCGTATGCACCACGAGCTGATGGAAGAGGTGACACCGATAGAGCTGACGCTGAGCGAGGGCGGGAAGGTGTCAGGCGACCTCACCGGAACCTGGGCTTTGACAGACGGTACGGGCTATGTGCGTATCACAGCCGGAAACGTCACCTACAACGGAGTTGTGATAGAGCAGACGATAGATGGCACCAACGCTAAGGCAATAGCATTCACTGCTGTAGCCACAAATGGCACTCCCATCTGGGGATATAAGATAGAGGACAAGTATGCTGTGGGCTACACAGCCAAGAGCTACGCCGTTCCTGTCAAGGAGAAAGCCACCATCAATCGCAACATTGCACTCTATGGCGAAGGGCTTTACGGCGCGAAGATAGAATGGGAGTCGTCTGTGCCAGAGGTAATCTCCAATACCGGCAAATATAATCCTGCCGATACGGCTACACAAGTAACCCTCACCCTGCGCATATCTGCCGGCGACAGCTACTGTGAACAGCAGTACCATGTGACAGCTCAGAAAGCCACCGCCCCGACAGGTGACTTTCGCAGCGGGATGGTCGCCTACTATGACTTCGATGGGAAGCCTACCATCAACGCCTACAACTCTGACCAACGCGCCACCTACAGCAAGAAAGGCAATGGCACAGCACCGACGCTGGAGAGCGATCCGGCCCGCTTCGGACAGGTTGTACACCAATATGCAGGCACCAACGCCACTGCATCCTTCACTCGCTTCGACAACCCGCTACTGAATGCAGCCGGCCTTACCGGCTTCACTGTCTCAATGTGGGTGCTGCGTGCTGACGAGGATTTGTTCAACGCCCTATGGGCATTCACCGACAAACAAGGCTCACTTGCCACAGTCAGTCAACGACTGTTCCTCACAGGTAACGCCTTCATTGGCTTCGACAACGGTCAGGACAACTTCCAGCTGAACTTTCCAGGAGACGACAACAGCAATGTCACTAACTATATTCCAACAGACGACTGGCAGCTAGTGACTGTGACCGTGTCAGCCACCGATGGTGTAACGGTCTATGTCAACGGAACACGCAAAACCCTAAAGACCTTCGAGTCAACAGCCGGCACATCAACAACAGTCATCAAGACCGCACAACTATTCGATTACAAGAAGGTCGTGGACTTCATCACTGCAGCAGGCTACATGCAGCTCGGAGTAGGCTCACCCTATGGCTCTGCCGAAGCCTGGTTCGACGATTTAATCATCTACGACCGTGCATTGACACAAGCCGATGTACGTGCGCTCTACACAGCTGAAACCCGTGTGACAGACTTTGCCGACGCTATAGCAGTTCCCGAGTGGACAGTTCCACAAAATATCAATACGACATACTACGACCTCAACGGACAACAACTGCAAGGCCAGCCTTTTCGGCGAGGCATATACATCTACAACGGAAAGAAGGTTGTTGTGAAGTAAGTAGCATGAAATAACTATTTGGATATGAGAAACATCATTGCATACATGACTATTGCCGTACTGTCTCTGGCAATAACTACCGTAAACGCACAATCGTATGCATCATTATGGAAAAGCGAACAGGCTCACGAACAGGCGGGCAAACCACAGTCGGCCTACGCCGTAACACAGCAGATACTGCGTAAAGCCCAGAAAGAGGGCAACAGAGGGCAGGCTCTAAGTGCGCGAATGCGAGCAGCAAGCCTTCACCAGGAATGGGCGCCTGACAGCTTCTATATAGACGTTCAAGAGCTGGAACAGCTACGAGAGCAGGAGCAACACCCTGTTGCACGTGCAGTATATGCATCTGTGCTGGCTCAAATCTATGAGAACAACCGCGACCGCTCTCAGGCCTCGCATCTGGCACTATCCTCCAGCAATATGCATGAATGGACAATGGAGCAGTTCGACAGCGCAGCACGTGCCAACTGGGAGCTGTCTATAGAGCCAATGTCCGAATTGGTATCGGCCAGCAGCAAGGAATGGCTTCCATTTGTAAAGCAAGACAAGCACTCTGCCTACTTCGGTCACGATATGCTACACCTGTTATGGCAGTACTACCACAGCCAAATGGTGAACCGATGGACAGACGTAGGAGAGCGTATCAAAAACCGTGGACGCGAGATTGCCGACCAATATCGTTCACGCGGAAACCGCGAGGCGACTTTGCTGGTGGAACTGGACATCTGTGACGAGCCTGCAAGCCTGCTGACATCCTAC
This sequence comes from Bacteroidaceae bacterium, assembly GCA_017620295.1. GTDB lineage: Bacteria > Bacteroidota > Bacteroidia > Bacteroidales > Bacteroidaceae > Physcousia. Next base: position 5,152 of record JAFZQR010000090.1, on the reverse strand, counting down.
TCCGACTTACCGCTGTGTACGGAAGTATATATTCGAATGCTGCAAAGCAACGTACCCGACTCACAGAAGGTGGCTTGGGCAGAGGAGGCATTGAGGCGTTATCCCCGCTATGAGCGCATCAACGACGTGCGGAACACACTCAACAGCCTGATTATGCCTGTTGTTGAGTGGCAAGGCAACGAGATATGCTACCCACACAAGGAGTACATCTGGCATCTTGGAGCGAAGAACGCCGATGCTATCAACATAGAAGTCTATCGTCTGCCCGACAGCTTTAAGGAAGAACAGCTCAACAACCGCAAAGATCCTGCCGCCTACCTGCGACAGATAGGACAGCGAGTGGAGACAGTGACACACCATTTCAAGTCGAATGCAGCTTACAAGAACACCACCGACAGCATCGCCTGGCAGGCACCGGGCATAGGCCACTACGCACTGCTATACACCGCCACAACAAGTGAGCGCGAAGCCACAAAGAAACGAGAGACAGGACACTACAACCTGCTGCATGTGACATCGCTGCAAACCCTATATCAACATCACGGCGACGAGATACGTGCCATCGTGGTTGATGCAGAAAGCGGGCAGCCAGTACAGCGAGCAATAGTGAGCCTGCTTCAGGAAGTAGATGGTGAACAAAGGATTATTCAGAGCGTTAGGACCAATGAAGAAGGACGCGCCACACTGACGTGCGGAAAAGACAACCGCACACGAACATCATTGAGTGTCAGAACCGATAATGACACATTCCTACCAGAACAGTATGTGTGGCAAAGCTACAGAAGCACTAGGAACGAGACAGAACGCACCGTCCTCCATCTATATACAGACCGCGCCATCTATCGTCCAGGACAAACTGTCCATGTGGGTGGAGTGGTATATAGCAGGATGCATTGGGATGCCAGCACTATAGGCGACCAAGAATATGAACTAATATTTCGAGATGCCAATTGGAAAGAAGTGACACGCGAAACCGTTCACACCGACAGCATGGGTGTGCTGGCTGCCGACTTCACCATCCCGGTAGGACGTGTACCTGGAACCTATCGCGTACAGACAAATGGTGGGACTATTACATTCCGTGTAGAAGAATATAAACGCCCAACTTTCGAAATCACGCTTGACGAAGCTCCCGCCCTGCAATGGCCACAGGACAGCATACAACTCACAGGACATGCGATAGGATATAATGGCGTTCCTGTTCGCGATGGAAGAGTGACAGCTTTCTATCAATATGTCTATCCACGTTATAGATGGTATAGGTTCAATAACTCGCCACGTCTGCCGCTTGATACCGTACAGACAGATGAACAAGGCCGCTTTTCAATCATGGTGCCGCTGAACAACATCCCCGAAGAAGCTCTACTCTGGGGCATGACCCTGAGTCTCGATGTTGATGTGCTGAACTCTGCAGGCGAGACGCGACAAGGTACATCACGCATACCGCTTTGCACAACGCCTCTTCGCCTGACCATCAATATGGCAGAGATGCAAAACAGGGAACGTCTTGCTGCACCCACATTCACCTTGCTGTCATCAACCGACCAACCCACAGCAGGCACTATCCGATGGTCCATAACCCCCACCAATAGTGTCGTCGGCAGTTTTCCTGCCGACACCCCAGCCGCTTCCGGCACACTAACCCACCCCACATCATCTCTCGACACCCTCCTAGCTTCGTTGCGCTCTCTTCCTTCAGGGGAGTACGAGCTGCAAGCATTTGCAGAAGCAGGCACCGATACAGCATCAGCACACCAACGCTTTGTTGTGTTCGGAATGGACGACACTACGCCCGCTACACACCAAGACCTATGGCTCTACTGTTCCAATGACACTTTCTCCACAGCACAGAGTGCCAGCCTACAGATTGGTAGCAGCTATGAAGATGTTGCACTTTACTGGAGCCTCGTGGCCAACAACGAGGTGGTGGAACAAGGTGTGAAGCATCTGGACAACGAGTTGCAACAGATGGAAGTGCCTTATAGAAACAGCTTCGGTGATGGTGCAACGGTACATTTTGCATTGGTCAAAGGCGGCAAGGTCTATACAAAGTCACAGACCTTGCGACTAGCCATGCCCGACAAAGAGCTACGCTGGCAATGGACATCGTTCCGCGACCGTGTACATCCAGGCGACACCGAGACATGGACACTGCGCATCACACATCCCGACGGCACACCAGCTTCAGCCAACCTTATGGCAACAGTCTATGACGCAACGCTAGATGCCTTGGCATCGCACCAATGGCAGATGATAGTGGCGCGCGCTCACAACATCACGGCTATGCCCTGGAGAATGCAGAATTATTTCACTTCCACGGGGATGTCATCATTCTATTTCCCCATGCGGACATACGATGTTACAGAGCTGGTCTTCGACTGCTTCAATCCTGAATACTATGATGGATTACCATTCATGGTGAGAATATTCAACCACTATGATGTACGTGTTCGTGGCACTCGCCCAATGATGATGGCTTCACGTGCCAAAAACGAATCAGCACAGGCCGACGGAGCTATGGTTCTGGCAGAGGTGCCTGTCGCTGCTCCAATGGCAACACAAGCCATTGAAGGCACCGAGCAGGAACTGCAGGGAGTCATAGGCGGCCTCGACCTGGATGCAGAAGAAGCAGCTAGCGAAGAAGATGAGATGATAGGCGCGGCTTCGACAGCTGTACGCACCAATTTCAACGAGACAGCTTACTTCGCGCCACGCCTACACACAGATGCCAATGGCTCCGTAAGCCTGCATTTCACCCTGCCACAAAGCCTGACCACTTGGAGAATGCTTGGCATTGCACACACCAGCGATGTGCAGACAGCAGCCATCGAAGCACAGACAGTGGCTCATAAGGAACTGATGGCACACCTTTATATGCCGCGTTTCCTACGTGCTGGCGATGAAGGCACCATAAATGCAACTATCCAGAACCTGACAAAGCAACCACAAAGCGGCAAGGCTCTGCTGGAGATTTTCGACCCAGAGACCGGCAAGGTGCTGAACAAGCAGAGAACCGACTTCACAGTTTCAGAAAATAACGAAAGTGTGCTTACCTTCACCTACACACCTAGCGACCAGCCAACAATCATAGGCGTCAGGCTGACAGCAGAGACAACAGACTTCAGCGATGGAGAACAGTACCTGCTGCCCATACTGCCCAACAAGACATACATCACTGAGAGTGTAGAGATACAAGCTGATGGCATGGGAGTGTTCACCACAGACCTCACCTCGCTTTTCAACCACAATGCAGCCTCTGCCACGAACCGTGTGCTGACTGTAGAGTACACCACTCATCCGATATGGACTGTTGTGCAATCCCTGCCTTGCCTGCGCGAACCACAGCACGATGATATATTGTCACTGACCAGTACACTCTATGCCAATGCACTCGCCACACATATCGCAGCAGAAACACCACGACTGCGCGAAGTCATCACACTGTGGACAGAGCAGTACCGACAGGGCGGTTCAGCCCTCGCCAGCCCATTGGAACAGGATGAGGAACTAAAGCAACTGGTTTTGGACGAGACTCCCTGGCTGCGCGATGCAATGTCCGACACAGAACGCATGGAACAACTAAGCAGCCTGTTCGATGAAAACATGCTGGAGACAACGCTCAACAATACACTCCAACGCCTACAAGAACGACAGCAGGCCGACGGAGGCTTCAGCTGGTTCCCAGGTATGCGAAGCAGCGAACTGATGACACGCCTCGTGGCAACCTTCCTCACCCAGCTCCGCTCTCTCACCAATGACTTCTCTACCCTACCTGATGACAGCAAGCAGGGAGTGAACACACTGCTGAGCCGTGCCGTTGGCTACCTAGCCACAGAGAATGCCAAGGCTGTGAAAGACATGAAGAAAGCCGAAGCCGAGGGTGCTACCATACATACAGGCAACCTCATGCACCTATATTATATATATGTATCGCAGCGTTCTGGTGCCAGACTCACCTCATCACAGCAAGCAGATGTACGCTACCTTCTGGATCATCTGACAGGCTCTGTTGCCGGGATGAACAACCAAGAACGGGCGGTGGCTGCCATTGTACTGAAAGGTGCAGGTCGCAACGAGTGGCACACGTACTATGAGTCTATGTTGGAACATCTCACCGTAAGCTCTAACCACGGCAGCTATTTCGACTACGCTAGCGGTAGTTTCAAACCCACCAGCCACAAAATCGTAGCCCACGCCGCAGCAATGGAGGCTGTACGTGAGCTGGATGCCACTAACCAGGCACTCTTGTCGGGGCTTCGCCGCTGGCTGCTTCAGCAGAAACGCACACAGATGTGGGAATCGAGTATGTGTACCGTCAATGCCATATACGCATTGCTCCACAACAATGAGACACAGTTGTCAACGACATCACACGATGAGCTGACCCTCCGTTATGGCAAGCGCAACGTGAAAGTGGAGTCTGCAGCTAACAGCCCGGCTGCTTTGGGATATACCAAAGCTACCTACACAGATGGCCGCATGCCACAGAGCATCACTGTGCGACGGAAGAGCGCAACCGAGGCTTGGGGAGCTGCATACGCATCCTACCTCACTCCCTACTCAGACGCAACAGCCGCATCCACGGGTCTGTCTGTACGCAGGGAGCTGAGCAGCGCAAATCCCAAGATAGGAGACCAAATCACTATTCGCTATGTCATCACTGCCGACCGCGATTATGAGTATGTATGTCTCCGTGCCGACCGCGCAGCCTGCACCGAGCCTGCTATAACCCGTTCCGGCTACCATTATCAGGGAGGTCTGGGCTACTATCTTGCACAGCACGATGCACATACCGACTACTTCTTCGAACACCTGCCTAAAGGAACGTATGTGCTGGAAGAAAGAGCTTTTATAGACCGAGACGGCAAATATACCACAGGCATTGCAAAGATACAGTGCCTCTACGCTCCAGAGTTCGGCGGTCACACAAACAGCTGTGACATCACAACTAAGCAATAATACTCAAGCCAAAGCTAAGTAGGTGTTCACAATTAGTTTTATGTATTTGTTCAGCTATTTGAATGCAGATTTTTCTTTTCTCCGAAGGAGCAGAGCGGGCTCTGTGACTGAGGATAAAAGGAAAAGATGCGCCAAAGAGCGAACAAAGACATGAAAGCACCTACAATGCTGGATATAGTAAAATAATTTTGAA